>CAMNAD010000065.1 GCA_946530505.1 uncultured Bacteroidales bacterium | reverse complement strand
CATACGATTATTATGGCGATTGCAAGAAGGGCGATCCACCAGTTCTGGTTGCAATTGTTGATTGCGGAACCGGAAAGGATGAGGCCGATTGCGATGATGATGGGTCCCGTGACGATGGGAGGGAAGAAGCGCATCACTTTCTTTGCTCCGAAAGCGGCGAAGAGACCTGCTAGGATGAAGTAGATGAGACCTGCGCAGAAAACGCCGATGCATGCGTAGGGGAGTGCCTGTGCCTGGGTGAGGCCTCCGGCCATGCCCATCTGAACTACTGTGGCATATCCGCCGAGGAATGCAAACGATGATCCGAGGAATGCAGGGACACGCAACTTGGTGCAGAGGTGGAAGATGAGGGTGCCCAGACCTGCGAAGAGCAGGGTGGCAGACATCGAGAGGCCTGTGATTACAGGAACGAGGACTGTGGCTCCGAACATTGCGAACATGTGCTGGAGCCCGAGAGTGAGCATTTTGCCGCTGCCCAGAGTGCGTGCATCGTAGATGCCTTCGGTTTGTGCTTTCGTCATAATTTATTGTTTTTGATGGTTTCTATTCCCATTCAATGGTTGCCGGCGGTTTGGAGCAGATATCGTACACGACCCGGTTGACTCCCTTGACTTCGCGGATGATCCTGTCGGAAACCTCCGCAAGGAAATCGTAGGGGAGTCTTACCCAGTCTGCAGTCATTCCGTCCACTGACGTAACCGCACGCAACGCTATGGTGTATTCGTATGTTCTTTCGTCTCCCATCACGCCTACGCTCTTGACAGGAAGAAGTATGGTGCCTGCCTGCCAGATCTCATCGTAGAGATTCCATCTCTTGAGAGATCCTATGAAGATTGCGTCGGCCTCCTGAAGGATTGCAACCTTTTCGGGAGTGACTTCACCGAGGACGCGGATACCGAGCCCGGGACCGGGGAAGGGATGCCTTCCGAGAATGTCCGGATCGAGTCCGAGGGCCTTGCCCACACGTCTGACCTCGTCCTTGAAAAGAAGGCGCAGGGGCTCTACTATCTTGAGTTTCATATCCTTTGGCAGTCCGCCCACATTGTGGTGGCTCTTGATGGTGGCTGATGCACCCGGAACAGCTGAGGATTCGATGACATCGGGATAGATGGTGCCCTGGGCGAGCCAGCGCACGTCTTCTATCTTCTCCGCTTCTGCATTGAAGACCTCTACGAAGTCACGGCCTATCACCTTGCGCTTCGCCTCGGGCTCGACTACTCCCGCGAGGTCGCCGAGGAAGCGGGCGGATGCCTCTACCCCCTTGACGTTGAGGCCCATACCCTTGTAAGATGCGAGAACGGAAGTGAATTCATCCTTGCGGAGCAGGCCGCTGTCCACGAAGATGCAGTGGAGCCGGGGACCGATAGCCCTGTGCAGCAGAAGCGCCGCTACCGAAGAGTCCACTCCTCCGGAAAGGCCGAGCACTACTTTGTCCCGGCCGAGCTGTTCCTTGAGCGAAGCCACTGTCGATTCTATGAAATTCGCCGGGGTCCAGCTGCCTTCGCATCCGCAGATTCCGAGCACGAAATTCCGGAGCATCTGCTTGCCGAATTCGCTGTGGTGGACCTCAGCATGGAACTGTATGCCCCAGATCTGTTTTCCTACTACTCGGAAGGCGGCATTCTCGACCGTCGAGGTGGATGCTATGACCTTGTACCCCTCCGGGAGACTGTTGATGGTGTCGCCGTGGCTCATCCACACCTGACTCTCGGCAGGGATATCCTTCAGCAGGGGGTCACCCGCATCCTTTATGCTGAGTATGGCTCTGCCGTATTCCCTTGTACCGCTGGCGCTGACGTCTCCGCCTTTGCTCCAGGCGAGCCACTGCGCGCCATAGCAGATTCCAAGAAGCGGCAACGTTGCGGGAACTCCTCCCAGATCGGGCTGGGGAGCGTTCTCGCCGCGTACGCTGGCAGGACTTCCGGAAAGGATGACGCCCTTTATTTCGGGGGTGATGGCGGGAATCTTATTGAAAGGAACAATATCGCAATAAACATTCATCTCTCGGATGCGTCTGGCTATGAGCATTGTGTATTGCGAGCCGAAGTCCAGTATAAGAATCCTTTCCATTTATTTATTGTAATTAGGTGCGGGTTTGGCGATTATAAGGTCGTGAGGATGATTCTCTATGACACCGTTCGAGGTGATTCTGACGAAGCGTGCATTCCAGAGGTCCTCTATCGTGCGCGCTCCGCAGTAGCCCATGCCGGAACGCAGCCCTCCTATCAACTGGTACAGAATATCAGAAACAGGGCCTTTGTAGGGAACCTTTCCTACTATTCCTTCGGGAACCAGCTTCATGGCTCCCGTCTGGAAATAGCGGTCGCGGGAACCTGCCTCCATTGCGTCTATGGAACCCATCCCGCGATATACTTTGAATTTCTTTCCGTTCTTGAAATCCTCGATAACGTCGCCCGGAGTCTCGTCGGCGCCGGCGAGGATTGATCCGCACATGACAGTTGATGCTCCTGCGGCGAGGGCCTTCACGATGTCGCCGCTGTAACGGAGACCTCCGTCGGCAATGACAGGGACTCCATAAGGCTTTGCGGCTTCTGCAGCGTCGTAGATTGCGGTCAGCTGAGGCACGCCCACGCCTGCCACCACCCTTGTGGTGCAGATGGACCCGGGACCTATGCCAACCTTGACTGCATCCGCACCGGCTTCGATCAGGTCGCGCGTGCCTTCGGCCGTGGCGACGTTGCCCACTATTACATCTATGCCGGAGAAAGCCTTCTTGATTTTCTTGAGGGCATTGAGAACTCCCTTGCTGTGGCCGTGGGCGGAATCGAGCACGATTGCATCGACTCCGGCATCGACCAGTTTGGAAGTGCGGTCGACTGCGTCGGCCGTGATTCCGACACCGGCCGCCACCTTGAAGCCTGCGGCCTTGGTCTTGGCGACTTCCTCCGCCTGGCGCTCTGCGGACATGTTCTTATGAAGAACCCCTATGCCGCCTTCTTTAGCAAGAGCGATGGCCATAGGGGCTTCTGTTACTGTGTCCATTGCAGCGGAGGCAATAGGGATGTCCAGCGATATGTTCTTGGTGAATCTGGTTTTGAGGGAAACTTCCCTGGGCAGTACTTCAGACCATGCCGGAACCAGAAGTACGTCGTCGAAGGTTAGACCTTCCTGTTGAATGCGTTTTTCGGTAAAAGACATTTTGCTAACTTCCAATGGGCAAAGGTACACAAAAAACCGCCCCATTGCAAGGGCGGTTAAATGTTTTTTTCACAAGTTTTCAACAATTGTGAAATTTAGAGTATCGCCGAAAAGATCGCCGCCAAAAAAATCTGAAACCGTTTCATAGTGTATCGCCTTATTTTATAAACCACTATGAAGATGCACGGTGCCGGCAATCCGTTGCAGCGGTATCCGATTATTTATAAAGGAAGCGTTTGATGCTCATCTTCGGGGTCTTCTCGAAGGGCTGGAGCACGACTTCCACCTTGGTTATCTGGCTGTAGCTGGGCAGATGCCTGTTGGCGCCGCGGCGTACCTGCTCGGGGATGTCGGAGATGGCTTCATCGTCAAGACCCGCCTTCTTGATGCCGTCGGCGTCGAGATAAACCAGGGCGACAAGTTTGCCGGCACGGTCGACGACCACGCTTTCGGCGACGAACTGGCGCTGGTTGACGGCTGCCTCCACTTCTTCGGGGTAGATGTTCTGGCCGTTTGCGCCGAGGATCATGCTCTTCGAGCGTCCGCGGATGAAGATGTTGCCGTCTGCATCGATGGTTCCGAGGTCGCCTGTGTGCAGGTATCCGTCTTCGGTAAAGACCGCGGAATCTGCTTCGGGATACTTGTAGTATCCGCTGCACACGTTTGTTCCCTTAGCCTGGATTTCGCCGGCAATGTGTTCGGGATCCTCGGAATCGATGCGCACGTCGGCACAGTCTACGGCTTTGCCGCAAGAGCCGGGCGCGTAATCAACAGGGTGTTCATAGGCAAGTAGCGGGGCGGCCTCCGTCATGCCGTAACCAACGGTATAGGGAAGCCTGATTTTTTTGAAGCAATGCTCCACTTCGGGGTTGAGTGCCGCGCCGCCCATCACGAACTCGCGCACCTTGCCGCCGAAAGCGGAAAGAAGTTTTTCACCTATTTTATTATATATAATGCTGTTGATTCCGGGAATGGCGGTAAGAACCTTCATATACCATTTTCCGAGCACCGGCTTGATGGAGGACTTGTATACCTTCTCCATCACGAGGGGTACCGTGATGACGATGTACGGCTGGACCTCCTGCATGGCTTTCAGAAGAAGCGACGGGGAAGGAGTCTTGCCGAGATAGTATACGGTTACGCCGCTGATGAGCGGATAGAGGAACTCGTAGGTCAATCCATAGATGTGTCCCATAGGAAGCATGGAGACGATGTTGTCGTCGTTGTTGCAGGGAATGTAGCGCTGGCCGAAGTCAATGGTGGCACTGAAGCATTCGTAGCGCAGCATCACGCCCTTGGGGTTTCCGGTGGAGCCGGAAGTATAGTTGATGACGTTGAGGTCCTTGTCGTTATTCGTAGGATAGTTCAACTTGGATGCATCGAATCCGTCCGGGAACTTTGCATTGAATTTCTCGTCCAGGCTTGTATAGGCAATCATCAGGGCTTCGTCCTTGCCCCAGAGAGGCATGAAGTCGGTAAGGCTGATTACATAGCGGAGCTTGGGCATCTTGCTTACATCCAGCTTCTCGAACATTTCGGGGTCCGTGAAAAGGACAATGCTGTCGGAATGGTCGGTGAGGCGCTCGACGGCTTCGGGCAGGAAGTCTGCAAGCAGGGGAACCACTACTGTTTCGTAGGAAGAGATGGCCAGGAAAGAGACTGCCCAGTTTGCGGAGTTCTTTCCGCAGAGAGTGATCTTGTCGCCTTTCTTGATGCCGACGGACTCAAAAGCAATGTGGATGCGTTCCATTTTGCGGGCGAGTTCTCCGAAGGTATACTGCTGGCCGTGGTAGTCGCATACTGCAAGGCCCTTCCAATAAGTGGCCATGGTTTTCTGCAGTTTGCCAAGGTAATGTTCGGCTCTGGGAGCCGCAGGTCTTTTGTACATATTTTCCTAAACTTAAATCATTCTTGCAAGCAGCCGCGGTGCAGTATGGCATCGTGAAGCGTTTTCAGCGCAACGATGCCATACTGCACCGCGGCCATTCACTGCAAAATTAGAACTGAATGTCGCATCGCGCAAGAAATCAAGGCGGTATGTGGTGAAAAATGACTATTTTTGTGGCGAAATTAAAAAATGTGGGGTAAAAAACTATGGCAAAAAGACCTATTGTTGCACTTATCTACGACTTCGACGGCACTCTCTCGCCGGGTAACATGCAGGAGTTCGGTTTCATCCAGGCGGTAGGCAAAACCAAGGAGGAGTTCTGGAAAATGAGCGACGGAATAGCCGTTGGTCAGGATGCGAGCAACGTGCTGGCATATATGAAGCTGATGTTCGACGAAGCCCGCAAAGCCGGCATACCTTTAAGGCGCAGCAAGTTCAAGGAATTCGGCAAGCACATCGAACTCTTCGACGGCGTGAAGGAGTGGTTCGGCATGGTGAACGAGTATGGCAGGAGCAGGGGAGTGAGAGTGGAGCATTACATCAACTCTTCGGGCCTAAAGGAAATCATAGAAGGCTCATCCATCGCTTCGGAATTCAAGCACATTTATGCGGGAACCTTCATCTATGGCGAGAGCGGAGAGGCCGAATGGCCCGGCATCGCAGTAGACCATACCGCAAAGACCCAGTTCCTTTTCAAGATAAGCAAAGGCATCACCAGCCAGCACGATTCCAAGATGGTGAACTCCAGCATGGCGGACGACAAGAAGCGCATCCCGTTCTCGCACATGATTTATTTCGGGGACGGAGAAACCGATGTGCCCTGCATGAAGATCGTGGGCATGTTCGGAGGCAATCCTATCGCCGTATATAACCCGGACATCCCCAAGAAGAAGGCGGTTGCCCAGAAACTCAAGAGGCAGGGTAGGGTGAACTTCATCACTGCCGCGGTTTACACAAGAGACTCGCGCACATTCAGCATTGTCGCCGCCATCATTGACAAGATCAAGGCGGACGAGGCCCTTCGCTGCCTGGCATCAAAATCCTGACAAATTGTCACTGGAATACTATTTGACAATCGTTTCAGCAGAAAAACTGAAACGATTTTTGTTATGGCAAAAGAAAAACTGCAAGGCAAGATAGGTGTAACCACCGAAAACATCTTTCCCGTCATCAAACAATTCCTATACTCGGATCATGAAATATTCCTCCGCGAACTTGTCGCGAATGCTGTCGACGCTTCCCAGAAATTGAAAACCCTGGCTTCGAATGGAGAATACAAGGGTGAACTCGGAGATCTCAAGGTCGAGATTGAACTCGACGAAAAGAAGAAGATTCTCCGTGTCGTCGACCACGGTATCGGCATGACAGCCGAAGAAGTCGACAGGTATATCAACCAGATCGCCTTCTCATCCGCAGGCGAATTTCTCGAGAAGTACAAGGACCAGAGCATCATCGGCCACTTCGGCCTCGGATTCTATTCCGCTTTCATGGTGAGCGAGAAGGTCGAAATCGACACTCTCTCCTGGAAGGATGGCGCAAAGGCGGTGAAATGGTCCTGCGACGGTTCTCCGGAATACAACATGGAGGACGGAAAGAAGGCTGACCGCGGCACTGTGATTACTCTTTATCTCGACAAGGACAGCGATGAGTTCGCAGCCAAGGGACGCATATCCCAGTTGCTCGGCAAATACTGCAAGTTCATGCCGGTCCCGGTAGTATTCGGCAAGAAGACTGAGTGGAAGGACGGCAAGGAGGTCGAAACCGAGGAAGACAATGTTGTCAACAACATCGACCCTATCTGGACCAAGGCTCCTTCCGAACTCAAGGAAGAAGACTACAAGAACTTCTACAAGGCCCTCTATCCTTTCGATGAGGAACCTATGTTCTGGATTCATCTGAACGTGGATTATCCGTTCAACCTCACAGGAGTTCTCTACTTCCCCAAGATCAAGGAGCGTATGGCCATCGACAAGAACAAGATCCAGCTCTACTGCAACCAGATGTTCGTCACCGACCATGTCGACAACATCGTGCCGGATTTCCTGACTCTTCTCCATGGTGTGATCGACTCACCGGATATTCCTCTGAACGTGTCCAGGAGCTACCTGCAGAGCGACGCCAATGTCAAGAAGATCAGCACCTATATTACCAAGAAGGTCGCTGACAGGCTGGAAGAGATATTCAAGGAACAGCGTGAGCAGTTCGAGCAGAAGTGGGACAACCTCAAACTCTTCATCGAGTACGGCATGCTCTCCGACGAGAAGTTCTGCGAGCGCGCCATGAACTTCGCACTGTTCAAGAATACCGACGGCAAGTTCTTCAGCTTCGAAGACTATCGCAAGGCAATCGAAACCGAGCAGACCGACAAGGACAAGAAGGTGGTCTACCTCTACGCCACCAACCTCGATGATCAATATGTCCAGATCGAGGCGGCGAAGAACCTCGGGTACGACGTTCTGCTGATGGACTGCGAACTGGACGCCCACTTCGTCAACCTGCTCGAGCAGAAACTGAAGGACGCGCGCTTTGCTCGTGTCGACTCCGATTCCGTGGGAAATCTCATTCCCAAGGAAGACAAGGTCAAGCCCGAGATGAGCGAAGACGACAAGAAGGCCCTCGACGAGCTTTTCAAGTCCGCCCTTCCCGAAGGCAACGAATATTATGTGGAGCCCGAGAATCTCGGGGAGAATTCCGCGCCGGTGCTAATCACCCGCAACGAGTTCATGCGCCGCTACCGCGAGATGAGCGCTCTCGGAGGAGGAATGAACTTCTACGGCCAGATGCCCGAGTCGTTCAACATCAAGGTGAACATGGAGAATCCGCTCATAGCCAAGATATGGGAAAGCAAGGACAAGGAGTCTCCGCTTCTGCGTCAGGTCGTTGACCTAGCTCTCCTCTCCAATGGCCTGCTCAAGGGCAAGGCCCTCAGCGACTTCATCGCCCGCAGCGAAGAGCTGCTGAAATAGCACAGACGTCAGGATACAGTTTACCCTGGAGCGAACCTGCCACCCCCGGCCAGGGGGAGG
>CAMNAD010000064.1 GCA_946530505.1 uncultured Bacteroidales bacterium | reverse complement strand
CCCAGACGGTGAACGCCTACTACAACCCCACCACCAACGAGATCTGCTTCCCTGCAGCCATCCTCCAGCCTCCGTTCTTCAATCCTGATGCCGACGATGCAGTCAACTACGGCGCTATCGGCGTAGTGATCGGCCACGAGATGAGCCACGGCTTCGACGATCAGGGCCGCCTATTCGACAAGAACGGCAATATGACCAACTGGTGGACAGACGAGGACGATGCCAAGTTCCGTGCAAAGGCCGAGAAACTCGCCGCACAGTTCGACGAGGTCGAGATCCTTCCCGGAGTACACGCCAACGGCCATTTCACCCTCGGTGAGAACATAGGCGACCACGGCGGACTCAGCATCGCCTACACCGCTATGGAGAATGCCCTCGCGGGTAAGAACCCCGGCCTGATCGACGGCTTCACCCCTGCACAGCGCTTCTACATCGGCTATGCCACCGTATGGGCCCAGAACATCACCGACGAGGAGAAGGCCCGCCTCACGAACACCGACCCCCATTCCCTTGCGGAGAACCGCGTGAACGTGTCGCTGCGCAACTTCGGCACCTTCTTCGACGCATTCGGCATCAAGGAGGGCGATCCAATGTTCCGTCCGGAGGAAGAGCGTGTCCACATCTGGTAGCTTCATAGCCTCCCGAATAGATTTCAAGGGAAGGATGGCAGTCATCTCGGTGGCTGTCTCCTTCCTTGTAATAATACTGTCTCTTGCCATCTCCGCCGGGTTCCGGAACCAGATAAGGGATGGCATCTCGTCGCTTACAGGCGACATCCAGCTCACCAGCCCGCAGGCGAATGCTTACGGCAGCGACGTGAGCGTCAATGCCGAGCCGTCTTTCCTCGGGGGCATCCTTGCAATGAAGGGGGTTGAGGCGGTGACCCCTGTAGTCTACCGGGCCGGCATAATCCAGAACGGAAGCGACCTGCAGGGCGTGATGTTCAAGGCTGTGCCGTCGGCAGATACTATCCCGCTCAGGCTTGGCATTCCGCGCAGCCTGTCCCGTACCCTCCGCCTTTCCGAAGGAGATGAGCTCCGCGCCTATTTCATAGGAGAGAGGGTTCAGGTGCGCAAATTCACCGTCGGCAGCATCTACGAAAGCATCAGCGACAATTCCGGCAATCCCGTGGTGCTGGCTTCCATCGACGACATACGCCGCGTGAACGGCTGGGAAGAAGACAAGGCCTCCGCACTGGAAATCACCCTCTCGGACCGCTTCCGCAGCCGGCGCGCCGAAAAAGACAAGGCCGTGAGCATAGCAGGTTTTGCCTATGGCAGCAGCAGCGATGACGACGACCCTGTAATGGCGGTGGCCGCAGTCGACAAATACTACAACATCTTCGACTGGCTGGACCTGCTCGACTTCAATGTGCTTGCCATACTTCTGCTGATGATACTTGTGGCCGGATTCAATATGGTGTCCGGCCTGCTCATCCTGCTTTTCCGCAACATCTCCACAATCGGTACTCTCAAGGCTGTGGGAATGGATGACAGAAGCATTGCCAGGGTGTTCCTGCGGGTTGCCGCAAGGGTGGCGGCGAAGGGAATGCTCATAGGCAACGCGCTTGCACTGCTCTTCTGCCTTGTGCAGCATCTTACCCACTTTGTGCATCTCAATCCGGACAATTATTTCGTGTCGTACGTGCCCGTGCAGGTCGATTTTCTGCAACTCATGCTGGTGAACGGAGTGGCTTTCGCGGCAATTATGCTCATAATGCTGCTGCCTTCGCTGTTCATCTCCAGAGTCGACCCTGCAGACACCGTCCGGGTGAAGTAAATAAAAATTAGTAAATTTGCAGACTGTGTCGATGCTTTCGAAATACTGGTTCCCCGCCGCCGTGGTATCCCTTGCCCTGGCGGCATCGGTCGCCGCTACCGATCCGGTTGAAAGCACCTATGCCATCGAACTGAGCGAAGTCTCTCCTCTGCAGGACACCGTCAAGTATCCCCTCGGGGCCTACAAACTCCGCCGGCGCGGCGATTTCGCCGCCGAATCCCTTCCGGACAGCATACTCCGTTCGCTGGGCATTACCGTAGAGTTCGCAGATCCCGACGACACCGTACCCCGCCTCACTGCCCGCGACACCATTGTGGTGCCCGATTCCCTGCGCGAAAGCGATCCTTTCCGCTACAAATACTATGTGGCATTGATCGATTCCCTGACTCACCGCATAGTCAGCGACTCGCTCAGGAAGTCGTATTTCACTTTGATGGAGGCCGAGGATACCCTGCATGCACGTCTCGACTCTTCCGACCGATATCTTCTGGATTCGCTCTACTACCGCGACTCCACCATCCGTGCCCGCGAGGCCTTCCTCGCCTGGTACAACGGCCTGAGCAAGGAGGAGCGCAAGAAGTATGACCTTGAGCAGAAAATGAAGCGCAAGCAGGCCCGCACCGACTCCCTGAAGAACATAAAGGAAGAGAAGCTTGCAGTCCGCGACAGCATACGCGAGAACACACCGCGTGTGCTCCAGACTTTCGCAATCCCGGATTCGCTGCAGTACAAACGCATCATCACCTGGCCGGTGGACCAGGAATTCCACGATGTCAACGCGCGCGTGCCGGATACCACCTACAACCATTTCTTCTACGATTACGCATTCCGTCGCGAGGATGTGAACTCCACCTGGCTCGGCGTTGCAGGTTCAGCCGTGCAGCCGTACAATTATTTCAAACGCCGCAGCGGCGAGGAGCCGGAGTTCTACTCTTTCTTTGCGCCCTGGAGCTATTCGGCGAAGAACTTCCCGATGTACAACACCAAGACTCCGTATACGGAGCTGGCATATTGGGGAACTCTCCTTGCGGACGAGGCCAAGGAATCGGACAATCTTCACATCTTCACCACCCAGAACATTCTTCCCGAATGGAACTATTCCATACTCTATGAGCGCTGGGGCGGTGGAGGAATGCTGAACAACGAGAAGACCATCAACAAGACATTCTCAGTCGGGACCAACTACATGGGCAGGCGCTATCTTATGCACGCGGGTTATATTTCCAACAGGATTACCCGCGGCGAGAACGGAGGAATAGTGGACATCGCCGACGTCAGGGATACCTCCATCGACGCCCGCGAAATGCGCGTGGCCCTGTCGAAGGCGGAGTCCGAAATCAAGAAAAAGACCTTCTTCCTCGACCAGCAGTACCGCATCCCCTTCACTTTTATCAACAAGTGGAGGCAGAAGAGGGATTCAACCTTCGTTCCCGACTCTTCTGACGAGATAACCACCGCATTCATAGGGCACAGCACCGAATGGTCCCGCTACGGTAGGCATTACACCGATGCCATCTCCACCTCCGATATTGTCGGACGCGCACTCTTCGGAGATACTTTCAACTACAACCCCACGGCCTCCGACGATTCCCTGGGCCTGACAGAGCTCGACAACAAACTGTTCATCCGCCTGCAACCCTGGTCGGCAGATGCCGCGGTGTCCAAGCTGGACGTTGGAATCGGCGACAAGATACAGACCTGGGCGGACAGTTCCGCTACTGCTCAGCGCTTCCGCGGCAACTCGGTTTATGCTTATGCCGGAGCCAACGGACGTCTGCTGCGCAATATGACATGGAATGCCCGTGGACAGCTGTATTTCGGGGGATATCACGCGGGAGACTTCAATGTGCGGGCATCCGCCGCATACAGGTTCTATCCTTTCCGCAAGGCCCGCAAGAGCCCGGTATCCCTGAGCGCCTCCTTCAGCAGCACCCTGCGCGATCCGGATTATTACCAGCAGAGCATGTATTCCAACCACTACATCTGGAGCAACGATTTCGGCAAGATTTCCGACACGCGCATCGGCGGCCGCATCGACATCCCCTGGTGGCGCGTCTCGGCAAGCGTGGACTACGGACTGCTGGCGAACCACGTGTGGTACGACACCCTCGGCGTAGTGAGGCAGAACTCCTCTGCGATGAGCGTGCTTTCCGCCACGCTGCGCAAGGACGTGGTAATCGCGAATCTCGTGCATCTCGACAACTCGCTGCTGTTCCAGATATCCTCGGACGAGGAAGTACTCCCTCTGCCGCGTCTCTCCCTGAACGGTAAGTATTATCTGCAGTTCATCGTGCAGCGCAACGACGCCGGGGAGAAGGTCCTGGAAATGCAGGCTGGGGCGAATGTGCTCTACAACACTCCCTGGTATGCTCCGGCCTGGAATCCGGCTCTTGGAGTATTCCACAATCAGAATGAGATACGCTACGAGAACGGCCCCGTCATCGACCTTTTCATCAATGCGCAGTGGAAAAGGGCCTGTATTTTCGTGAAGATTGAAAATGCCGCCCAGCGCTGGTTCGATACTGCCGACTACTTCAGCGCGCACCATTATATCAACACCCAGCGCATTATCAAGCTCGGCATGTACTGGCCGTTCTATACCCAGCCAGGCAAGGGCGGAAACAGCGGGGCCGGCAGATCTTCCGGAAGTGATTTCAGAGGCATGCAGGGCGCGGGGGGAATGGGCTCTTCCGATAGAGCTGTCAACAGGAATATGTAATGAGAGGAAGCAGGGAACCACATAGCAGACTGATGGTGCTTTTCGTGCTGGCGCTGATAGCCGGCTCGATACTGGCCGACGGCCTTTCGCGGCGCATTCGCCTTCCTGAACCGGAGGCGGAAGAGGTCGACACTCTTCCGCGGGGGATGTGTGCGAATTACGTCATCAGCCCGTACGATTCCCTCATCAAGGTCTATTCCGATTCGGCGGGGCTCGACTGGAGGCTGGTGGCAGCGATCATATATCATGAGTCCGGTTTCGACACCGATGTCCGTTCGCGCCGTGGGGCTGCCGGGCTGATGCAGATGATGCCTTCTACGGCCGCGTGGCTTGGCGCCGAGGATATTACGGATCCAATCGAAGGGGTGCGTGTAGGAACCATCTATCTCAAGCAGCTTCATAACGCATACCGCGGGCATACCTCCGATCCGGAGGAACGCCTGAAATTCACCCTTGCGGCATACAATGCCGGTCAGGGGCGCATAAGGGACTGCATCAATTATGCTAAGATACGCGGAGTGGATTCCTCGTCGTGGGACAATATAGTCGCGCTCATCCCTGAGATGAGCGACGATGCCATTCTGGAAATCGACACCATCAAGTTCGGCAAGTTCAAGGGCGTGGAGACCATCGCCTACGTCGACAACGTGATGTCCAAGTACGAGCAGTACAAGCGACGCGCAGCGAGATAATTACTTTGTCAGATAAACATCGTCCCCGGGTTCGGCGAACAGGTATTGCTCGCGGGCCAGGGTTTCAAGTGTGTCGCGGTCGTTGCTGAGCACGCGTATCTGGTGGTCGAGGTCGGAAATCTGTTTCTTGTACCAGCGCATCTCGCTGTTCTGCTTCTGAATGGTGAATCCGGCACCGATGAGGCGCACCACACTGTCTTTCTTTATGAAGAGAAAAACGAGGCACAGTGCGGTTGAAATGATGAAATAGCGGAGGAAGGAACGCTTTTCCCTGTTGTTCCCGTCCTTCTCTTTATTCCAAATATCCTTGCTTACTTTCGACATTATCGCAAAAATAGTTAAATTTGTGCACAATAACCAAAAGAAATCATGAAACCTACATTGTTAGTTCTTGCTGCCGGCATGGGCAGCCGCTATGGCGGACTCAAACAGATGGACGGCCTCGGCCCCTCCGGTGAAACCATTATCGATTATTCCATATACGATGCCGTAAAGTCAGGATTCGGCAAGGTTGTGTATGTCGTGCGCGAATACTTCCTCGAGGACATGAAGGCCCTGGTGGCTAAAAAGTATTCCAACGTCAAGTGTGTCGACGGGACTCCTCTGGAGTTCATCTTCGTGACCCAGGAACTGAACAAGATCCCTGCTGAATTTACCCTTAATCCCGAGCGTCAGAAACCCTGGGGCACAGCGCATGCGGTGCTGATGGCCAAGGACGTGATCGACGGCCCGTTCATCATCATCAACGGTGACGACTATTACGGCAAGGATTCCTTCAAGGTTGCGGCCGACTGGTGCCGCGCCCACGAGAATACCAGGGGGCAGTATGCCATCATCGGTTTCGAACTGGACAAGACCCTCTCCGAGAGCGGCAGCGTCTCGCGCGGAATCTGCCACTACGATGCCAAGGGCAATCTCACCAAGGTCGAGGAACACCTGAACATCGCCAAGGAAGCCGACGGAGTAGTATACGGCGATAATTCCGTAAGTGGCGAGAACCATATCGTGCTCGACGGCAAGGCCCTCTGCTCCATGAACATGTGGGGATTCACCCCCGACTATTTTGCAAAGAGCGAAGCCATCTTCCACGACTTCCTGAAGGCCAACATCGGCGAACTCAAGAAGGAATACTACATCCCTTACGCCATCGACTGCATGATCAAGGACGGCAGCGCTTCCTGCAAGGTGCTCTCCACCCCTTCGAGCTGGTTCGGCGTAACCTACAAGGAAGACCGTCCCGGGGTGGTGGCCAAGTTCGCAAAACTGGTGGCCGACGGAGTTTATCCTTCACCGCTTTATTGATATGGCCAGGCGTGGCAATTTCGATGTGCTCGGCAAATACGCCTGGTGCATTCCCTCCGTGGCAGACATCTTCCTGCTGATCTTCCTGCTCCTGCTGGGCAGCCTTATAGGCTCCGGAGTAGTGCTGATAGCATCCCTGTGCGTCGGCGCCGCGAATTCCGCGGCATTCATGGCCGAGTATACCACTCTGATCTCCTATCCCATCATGTTCATCCCGCCCATGATGTGGGCCGCGGGAAAGAGCCGCAGGAACAGGATGAGTTACAAGGGCCTGGCCCTGGACAACGCCAATGTCGCCCCTCACGGCTGGCTGCTCTGCGCAGTGATGGTGATTGCCGCGACCCTGGCCGCCGGAATAGTAGGCGATCTTTCCACCTCCTGGCTGCCTCCCATGCCCAAATGGCTTGAGGATGCGCTGAAGGGCCTTACCACGGGCAGTTTCTGGGTGAATTTTATCTGCGTCAGCATCTTCGCTCCCTTCTTCGAGGAGTGGCTCTGCCGCGGCATGGTCGAGCGCGGACTTCTCGGACGCGGTGTCAAGCCCGCCTGGGCCATCGTTCTGTCCGCCCTCTTCTTCGCCCTGATCCACCTGAATCCCTGGCAGGCCATCCCCGCATTCCTGCTCGGCTGCCTCTTCGGATATGTTTACTATAAGACCGGCTCGCTGAAGCTGACGATGCTGATGCACTTCACGAACAATACCTTCGCCCTGGTCATCGGACACATCGACTCGCTGCAGGAAGCCGAAAACTGGATGGACGTCCTCGGCCCGGGCTACTGGTACTGCTTCGCTGCCAGCGTGCTGTTGATCGTGCTTGTGGTGCTGGCCTTCCGCCGCATCCCCCTGGAGCGCCCTTCCGGCGGCTTCGAAGTGCTGCCTTCGGCCTTCGACGAGCAGTAATCAGTGTATACGCAGAATATCGGCGCCTCGCTCTCCGGCGAGGCGTTCTGCGTATTCGGAACCTGTGGCAGATGCTTCTGTGGCGAAGGGGTTTGCCGTCCGCGTGAAACGTTTGTCAGCCACTCCAACGAGAATCGGGCGGCCGAAATGCCTGAATGCGCTCAGATTCTCCAGCAGCTCCCAGTTCTGCTCCGCGCTCTTAGCAAAACCGAACCCCGGGTCCAGAATCCACTCGCTGATGCCCAGCTCTTCCGCCCGTGCGGCGAAATCCCGGAAGTATCCGTCCACTGCGGCCACCACTCCCTGCGGATAATCGGTCAGGGAATCCATCGAGCGCGGGTTTCCGCGTTTGTGCATGGCGATGTAGGGAAGTCCGAGTTCTGCCACCGTCGGCAGCATCTGCGGGTCGTCTTCCCCGGCGGAAATGTCATTCACCAGGAATCGTCCTATCCGTCCGTACACCCTTCTCACTATCTCTGCGCTGGTAGTATCCACCGACACGCTTGGCATACCCCCCGAAACCTCTGCCACCATCGGCACGCTGAGAGGGGGGACCGTAAGCGAAGCGGTTGGTGTGTTCTGGTCGCAAGTTCGAGAGACGCTTGGCACACTCCCCGAAACCGCTGCCACCCTCGGCACGCTAAGAGGGGGGACCGTAAGCGAAGCGGTTGGTGTGTCCTGGTCGCAAGTTCGAGAGACGCTTGGCACACTCCCCGAAACCGCTGCCACCCTCGGCACGCT
>CAMNAD010000063.1 GCA_946530505.1 uncultured Bacteroidales bacterium | reverse complement strand
ACATGTCTGAGGAAGAACTGAACCTGCAAATCAATTCCACGATAGACGAAGGCCTCGAACTGGCAAAAACTTGGTGATTATTTGGCTGGTTTCTTTACAACCAGGTAAAGTTTTCTTTTCCGGCAGCCACCTCGAAATGGTACTTCACAATGCCAAGGTCAATGTTGGTGTATCCTGCCATGGAGAATAGCGTCTTTGTTTCAACCTTGTTTCCATCGTGCAGAATGAACTTGAATTTCTGCTGGTTGATGGCGGTAGGAGCCAGAAGAGCCGCCTCCATGCCGTCCTTGAACCACTGGGGAGGAATACCGTCAGCCTCGTAGAAGTTTTCCATAGGCTTTTGGGGATGCTGCACGCCTGGAATGGTGCCATAGCCAAGCGCGATGACGCAGTGGACGATATCTCCGTCCCTGAGCGTGAAAGTGCCGGGGATCTTCTTGTAGGTAAGGCCCACCCAGCAGGTGTTCAGGCCCAGCGTCTGCGCCAGCAGTACCAGTTTCTCGCCGTAATAGCCGATTTTCTCTTCGGCTTCATTGCCCTTCGGCCCTGCCATCACGAAGTAATTCTTTACGCCGGAGAACTGGCCGTACTTCCACATGCCGGAAGAAAAGGCCTTCGGCTCATCTAGTACCAACTGAATGTTCAGACCACTTTCGGCATTTATATTCTCAATAGCGACCCTGATGGTCGCCACTTTGGTGGTCTCTATGGGCTTGTCGGTGTATTTTCGCACGGAATGCCGTGCTCTGATGGCTTCTAACTCTGTCATAGCTCAATTTATATTGGCACGAAGATACTGATATTTCGGCAGATAAGCAACTGACTGTCGCTCCAATCGGCTTGCCAGCGGGGCTGTCAAGCCCATTTCCGCTCCGACGGCGCTTGAGACCTCGACGCCGGTAAACCGTCGCCGAAGTCTCACGGCTCCGCAGACTCTGTCGTTTGTGCCCGGCGAACGGCCAACGTTGTCGGCCTTTTCGCTCGGTCCCAAGCGCCAGAGACTGCTCCACCGCCGCGCCTCGCACCGCCCGGCAGGCGGCAAAAGCCGCCTGCCCGGCTATCCATCTCACAGAAAAAGTGTAAATTTGGGGGCTAATAATTCGTACTATGATCAAGATGTTTGTCATGCACACCTGCCCGGACTGTGAATACGTGGAGAAGCAGGTGGAAGGCAATCCCGATTTCGAGATAATCGATATCGGCAAGCATGTCCGCAACCTCAAGCAGTTCCTCAATCTCAGGGACTCCAACCCTTCTTTCGATGAAGCGAAAGCCATCGGAGATGTAGGCATTCCGTGCTATGTGCGGGAAGACGGTTCCGTCACGCTCTATTCCAAAGATGTAGGTCTGGAGCCGCGTCCGGAAAACCTGGGCGCAGCATGCAGTATTGACGGCAGCGGATGCTGACGCTCATACTCATAGCGCTCACCTCGCTGGTGAGCATCCTTTGCTTCACCGGCACGTTGAACGGGAACAAACTTCTGTTCAACGCCTATTCTGTCTGGCACAGGAAAGAGTGGTACCGTTTGTTTTCTTATGGCGCAGTCCACGGCGGCTGGGGGCACCTATTCTTCAATATGCTCACCCTGTACTTCTTCGGAAGGGTGGTGGAGCAGTATTTCGCTCTGGCATTCGGCAATACGCTCGGCATCGTGTTGTACGTGGTGCTATATGTCAGCGCCTTAGCAGTCTCAAGCATCTGGGACCTCGTAAAGTACAGGGATGACTGGAACTACAACGCTGTCGGTGCCTCCGGAGCCGTGTCAGCCATTCTTTTTGCCAGCATTCTCTTTGAACCCCAAATGGGCATTTACATTTACCTGATTCCCATCCCGGTTCCCGGATACATTTTTGCGCCGCTGTATCTGTTGTATTGCTGGTACATGGCCAAGCGCAACATGGACAACATCGGCCATAGCGCCCACTTCTGGGGCGCCGTCTATGGATTGGTGTTCCCGCTTATCTGCCGTCCGGATATCTTCGGGCACTTCCTGGCTCAATTGGGCCTGTAACTAAACCTTATTCACATAGCTGGCCGCTGCCGGATGATGATTAACATATTCATCGATGGCGGCGGTTATTACTTCGTACAGTTTTGGGTTGTCCATAATACCTTCCCGGTCCATCCAGAGCCCGAGCAGGCTGATGCGGGTATGTAGCGGTCCGGGGATGCAAATGGTCCTTCTGGGGAGGCCTTTGCTTTCCTTTTTCACCGATACCATTTCCTGAGCAGGTGCCGCAGGTTGCGGGGTTACGGCCTCCTGGTAGTTGTCGTCCAGTCCGAGGGCGCGTTTGAAATCTTCCAGTTGTGTAGACATATTCTTTTGTGCTTTTGTGTGATTGTGTTTTTGTGCATTTGTTCTTTTGCAGTTTTGCTCATTTGTGCATATGCGCTTCTGCTCATTTACGCAATTGCTCATTTATAATTCTGCGCAAATGTAATAATATTTTCGTATTTCGTAAACAATTACTTTGCATAAGTAAATAATATTTTACTAACTTTGCATCGCAGACCCTGGGGAGAAGATGTTTGACCTTAGGGGCAAACTGCGAGATGGGCGTTCGTATTACGAACGCGGGGCCGGGGCCCCATCTCGTGCGCCTGCGGCGGGCATGGCTCGCTCCGGAGTCGCTCGCTTTTTTGGGTGTCTGCTTAACCGTGTTTATGAGGAGAATGAATTGTGAGTAAGGTTAGAAAACACGTCATCGCCATCCGCTTTTCGGATGCAGAGTTCGAGAAACTTTCCATGCAGATGCAGCTGGAAGGGTATCGGAACCGTTCCAAGTACATTCGTGAAACCGTCCTGGTGAGGCGCATCCAGCGCAGGAACTTTCACCGGACGGAAGCCAACATCACCAAACAGCTGGCCCTGCTCAAGGCCGAGATCAGCCGTATCGGCAACAACTACAACCAGAAGGTAAGGGCGCTGAATACCCTCGCCAAACTCCGTGATCGCAACGGCCGCCCGGTCGTGACTGCCGGGATGGTGCGTACGGACCTTGCCGACATGAAATCCATGATGAGCGAAATCCTGGATAAGGTACGCATCGTCAAGGAAGACGTTACTGGAGAATCTGAATCCTCGGAAGAGGACAGTCTATAATCATCAAACCATTAAATCTTAATCCAAACCATTATGCAAATCATTTTCATTACAGGCAATCTCACCGCAGACTGTGAGATTGTGGCCGGGAAAGACAGTTCGGAACTCGTCCGCTTCACTGTGGCAGTCAATGACCTGAAGGCAGGCAGTGAGGAAAAGCCCACTTTCTACACTTGCCGGATGTCTAAGACGGGTATTGCCGAGTACTTGAAGAAAGGACGTTTCGTATCGCTGTCCGGAAGACTACGTATCAGCACCAATGTCAAAGACGACAAGACCTTTGTCAACCTGGACGTGTGGGTGTCCAACATCGACCTGGCACCCGCGGGGAAAGACTGAATCCTCCGGGAATTCTCACTTGATGTTTCTCTGCTTCAGTGGTAGTCAAGATCAAGGCCCCCGCACCCAGCTGCTCGTCAGCGGTGCAGTACAATGAGAAGAAGGTCGCCGAGGGAAAGGCCGAGGCGATCTTCTCTTCAAACATTGCCGACCCGAGAAAGCCCATGGATACGTTTTCGGTCTATGAAAGGGGCAGCCTGCGCTGCGAAAAGATGTCTTTCCATGCTTCCATCAACCCGGCGAAGCAGGACAATATGTCGGATGAGAAGGTCATCGCGTTCACAAAGGAACTGATGGAGCGGCTCGGCTACGGGGATCAGCCTTATATCCTGTACCGGCACAATGATATTGAGCGTGTCCATTATCACCTGGTATCAGTCCGTGTGGATAAAAACGGGAAGAAGATTCCCGACTACAGGGAAGGCAAGCGCTGCAACGAAATCATGAAAGAACTGGAGCAGAAGTACGGTTTCACCGTAGGGCTGGCCGACAAGCCGGAGAAAAAGACTCTTGAATCAGAAGGGATTTCAGTCGAAGACCATGGGGAGGCCAAAGAGAAGGATGATGCACCGAAGAAGGTCGAGTATCAGCGCTTCGATCCTTCGCGTGGTGAATATATGAAGCAGATGGAGGAACTGATTGCGCAGGCTATGCGGTACTATTTCACTACGGCGGAACAGTTCAAGATGATTATGCGGGAGTTTGGCGTGGAAGTGGGACACGTCAAGGTAGGACGCCGAATCTATATGACCTTTACCGGCATTGACCCCAAGACGCAGCACAAATGCACTTCGCCCATCATCGGCAAGGACTTGAATGCGGCGGGAATTGAGGATATCAACCGCCATATCAACGAATCGGAGGAGGTCTGGAGGACCAGGGAGAAAAAGCGTGTGGCCAATCTGGCAAGAGTTAGTCTAGAGTATGGTACCTCGGAATTGCATACCCGAAGAATCCTGAGGAAGTTCAATATAGGGGTGAAGTTTTCCAAGACGAAGGAGGGCCGGATTTTCGGCGTTACGCTGATTGACCATCAGACACGAAGCTGCTTCAAGGTGAGCGAGCTGAATGGAATAACGGCAGGTGATTTTGAGAAGGTACGTCTGGAGAAGTGGCCGGCTGAGCCGGAAAAAGAAAGCGCTGAAAAAGAAAAAGACACCGCCTCCGAGGCGGCGGATGTGCTGATTTCGGCCGTCGGTGCCGAGCGGAGCCGCCGGGGAGAGGATGAAGAGATCATGCGGAGGGGCCGCAAGGGGCCGAATTGATATGGATGCAAGGACAAAACCAGTGTACTCGATGTTCCTGCTGCTGGCAGGAGGAATTCTGGGGCTTATCGTATATTACTATGCCTATCCGTTCTGGTCGGCGGTAGGGCTGCGCTCAGCCCTGACGGATTCGCTGATGCTGGAGATATACCGTTCCGGGACATTTTCTTCGCAGGCATCCGTAAAGTTTGTGTGCTTGTTCTTTGCCACGGTTTCCGTCATAGTCCGGAGCGGGAGTTCCAAGGATTCCGGCTGGGTGAAGGTGCTGGCACCGCTGCTGTCGGGGCTGGTGCTGTTTTTTGCTTCGGAACTGCTGGGCAGCGGATGGGGCTTTGTCTTTGCGACGCTGGCCGGTTTCAGCCTGTACCTCGTAGGAGCCATCCTGCTGGGGCGCAAGTTCCGGAGTTTTGATGCACACCTACCGGACTATTGGGATACTTTTCCGCAGTGCGGGGAGAAGATTGAGAACGAGTACAGCGTCAATATCCCGATGACCTATCAGTATGATGGAAAACTGCATCAAGGGTACATCAACTGCGTGTCTCCGCAGCGCGGATGCATGGTCATTGGGACGCCGGGTTCCGGAAAAACGGCGAGTATCTATGCGGCCTTTATCAAGCAGATGATGCGAAAGGGGTACTCGATGTTTATCTATGACTTCAAGTACCCGAGCCTTACGACGCGGGTGCTGAACGAGCTGCTGGACAATTACGGCTGCTATCCGGTGAAACCGAAGATGTATATCGTGAATTTCGACGACCCGCTGCACTCGCACCGTTTCAATCCCATCCATCCGAGGTATCTCACCGACCCGGTTGATGCCACCGAGATTGCGGAAGTCATCCTCAAAAATGCCAACAGGGAGCAGGCCAAGGGCGATGACTTCTTTTCGCTGTCGGCCCGTTGCTATGTGGACCTTCTCATCTGGTTCCTGAAAATCTATGAAGGCGGCATCTACTGCACCTTCCCGCATCTAATTGAGCTGATGGGGCAGGATTACCGTGAGGTGTTCAACGTGATGAAGAATTTCGATGAGCTGGAGGTGAAGCGGAACACATTTGCCGATGCCATCAAGGACCAGGCGTTCGAACAGCTCCAGGGGCAGATTGCATCGGCTCGCGTGCCTCTCAACCGCTTTGCCTCCAAAACCCTGTACTGGACGCTTTCCGGGGACGATTTCTCGCTGGACATCAATAACCCGGAGCAGCCTAAGATTATCTGCGTAGGCAACAATCCCAGGCGCCAGTCGGTCTATGGCACCACGCTGGCCATGCTGATGAGCCAGCTGTTCAAGGTCATCAATGTCCCCGGCCGGCAGCACTCGGCCGTTCTCATCGACGAGTTGCCCACGATTTACCTCAAGGGCCTGGACAACCTTATCAATACCGCGCGCGAGAACAAGGTGGCCGTTGTCATCGGCGCTCAGGACAAGAGCCAGCTTGTGAAGGACTACGACCAGAAGGAATCGGACGTCATCTTCAACACCGTGGGAAACGTGTTTGCCGGCGCCGTAAAGGGCGACACGGCAGAAGGCCTCAGCAAATCCTTCGGGAAGGTGGAACGGGAGATGCGCTCTTATCAGGAAGGCGCGTCGAATGACCACATCACATACTCGTACCAGCTCCGCGATGTCCTTCCGCCCGACAGGATAGAGGCCCTTTCTCAGGGCTCCTTCTGCGGATATGTAGCCGACACATTTGCGCAAAAGGTCCATCCGAAAATATTCTGCGGGGAGATAAAAGCGGAACAGCCTCCCGTGCACAGGGAAGCCGTTCCGAAAATCGTCAACTTGAGCGAGAAGGAGATGGAAGAAGAAGTGGAGAAGAACTACCGGAAGATCCGGGTGGACATTGCCAATCTGCTCTTCAAGGAACAGAACAATGCCGGTTAGTCTTCCTTTTCTATCTTTTCCCAGCTCCAGACAAACTTGTACCCGGCCGCAGCGGCCATCTCTTCCATATCTTTCATGGAGCAGTTGTCGCGCACGAAACGGGTGCTGATTCCCTGACGGGAGAGGCCCAGGCGGTCTGCCAGGTTGGAGATGGAGATGCCCTCCTGAAAGAGGTACAGCAGCACAGGAGCCAGACGCTGGCCGCGCTTGGGACCGTACTGGATGGGCATCTTGCGCTTGTAATTGGGGCGCTTCTTAGGGGTTTTCTGCTCTGCTGCAGGAGTTTCTATTTCGGTCTTTTTAGCCATAATTCTATCGGTTTTCTTGCAAATTCAAAAATAAATAGCTTATTTTGCGTAAACTATTTGTTTACGATAATAAAAATATTGTTGCTTTTCCGCAATCACTTGCAGCTTTAAAGCACTAAATCTTTCACAAAGGTAAGCAAATTTTTGACAAAATACGATAAAATGCGACAAAATGTTAGGAAACTTTTGACCGATGTTTCAAAAAGAGATCTATAACTACCCGATTGAGAAGGTGCTGGAGGCCCTTGGAGCGCGAAAGGGGCCCGGGAAGGACATGTGGTTTTCACCCTTCCGGGAAGAAACCCGTGCATCGCTGCATGTGGACAGGGAGAAAAACCTCTGGAACGACTTTGGCCTAGGGCAGGGCGGCAGCATCATCCAGCTTGTGATGCTCACAAAGCGTTGCAACTGCAAGGATGCGGAGGCTTTCGTCGCGTCTCTTGCTCCTTATACATATAAGCAGCCGGAGCCGAGTGCGCCGAAGAGCGAAATCAAGGCTGTGCGAGAGATTAGGCAAGAGTATCTTACTAACTACCTCCAGAAGCGGAAGATTCCGCTGGAACTGGCCCGGATGTACTGCAAGGAAGTCATCGTCAGGAACCCGCAAAAGGGAATGAACTTCACGCTGCTGGGATTTCCAAACAATATGGGCGGATTCGCGCTGAATGCCCCGTCCGGATTCAAGTCAACGACAAAAGCCGCCATCTCTACTATCAACACGGAAGGAAAGATGTCCGTAACGCCCAGCACAAAGAACGTCGCAGTGTTTGAAGGATTCTTCGATTTCCTTTCCTGGCAGGTGATGCAATCGAGCAAGACGCCCAGCTGCGACGTGGTGGTCCTGAACTCCGTGAACAACCTCCAGAAGGCGTCGGCCTACATCTGCGCCCATGACAAGATAATGGGCTTTCTGGACAATGACGCTGCAGGACAGAAATGCCAGAGCGCGCTGGAGGGGATGTTTCCGGGAAAGGTCACGGACATGTCGGACCTTTATGGAAAGTACAAAGACCTCAATGAAATGCTCCAGGCCTCCCGGGGCTATACCGCAGACATGAAACTAACGCCAAGCATATGACTCCAAGCGAAAGACTCGACATCGCCCGCCAGCTGGAAAGACTGGCCGACGAAGTGAAAGACCTGAAGATGGGCCTGAACGCCCATAAGCCCGTGTACACGAACGCGGAGCTGATGAAACTCCTGGATATCTCCACGGCCACGCTCAAAAAATGGCG
>CAMNAD010000062.1 GCA_946530505.1 uncultured Bacteroidales bacterium | reverse complement strand
GACTCGAACCTGCGACCTCCGGGTTATGAGCCCGACGAGCTACCGACTGCTCTACCCCGCGGTATTGGACTGCAAAGGTAGGAATTATTTTCCAAAATCCAAATTTTAATCCGAATCTTTGAAAGATATGAAACTTCAGTACAGAATCCTAATCATTGTCCTGGCCTGTCTGGCGGCCATTTCATGCACCCAAACGCCCAAAAGCGGAAAGCGCATCGTTTTCATCGGCGACAGCATCACCGACGGCAATTGGGGCTGCATCTACAACTACAAAAAAACCTCGTCCGAACGCAGCCATACCGACATGAACCACATCTACGGCCACAGCTACGTCTATATCATTGCATCGTACTGCCAAAGGCACCGAACCCGCACCTTCCTATTGGATATGGGACGGCATACACCCGACCCCCGCCGGGCACAAACGCATGGCGGACCTTTGGCTTAAGAAAGCAAAAATCTAATTGAAAAGCATTATCTGGCTGCAACTGGCCTTTCCGGAAGGATTGCTGATGACAACCCTGAAGTTGGAAGCTGCTACAGAACTGAAGGGAAGCGTGATGCCTGTGCCGTCTCCTGTCCCTTCGGCAATGCAGGTCCAGGCCCCGTCCACCAGTGCTTCCACCCGGTAAGCCTGCATAGGATTTTCCCATAACTGCCAAGGTTCGACCGCGGCAAAACACTGTATGTTCTGCCGGGTAGGGAGCGTGATTTCTACGGTGGCCGAAGGCCCTTCCGCCGTCCAGACAGATTTGAAATCGGCGTCGCTCAGCTGCGGAACCACGACCCCTTCCACCAGAAGCGGCAGCCCTTCCGTGGGCACGGCCTGCACCGGCACCTGCTCTTTCAGCTCCACCGCCAGCACGCTGACCGCGGCATCGGGAGAGAAAGGAGGCAGTTCGAATGTGGTGACACCCTTCCGGCTCCGGCAGCGCACCCTCACAGAGGGATCTGCCAGCAGCCAGGCTTTTCGCACCTTCAGCCTGTACGGCACGCTGATTTCCTTCGACCACTTGTGAATATGCAGATAGAGGGTGTTCCCCTTTCTGGTGGCGTACCCGAAAGGCAAAAACGGGAATGGAGATGCCTCGGTGCCGTAAATCGCCTCGCCGTTCACTTTCATCCAGGACCCAATTGCCATCAAATTATCTCTGCATATCTGAGGGATGCTGCCGTATTTGTCCGGGCCTATGTTCAAGAGAAGATTTCCCCCTTTGCTCACGATTTCCGAGAGCTTGCGTATGAGTTCTCCGGAACTTTTCCAGTTGTCGTCGTAGGCGCAATATGCCCAGTGGCGGTTCATGGTCATGCAGGTTTCCCAGATCCTTCCGGGGTATCCGGTCGCGGGGATGAACTGCTCCGGGGTCACCACGTCCCCCTTCATCCCGCCGCCCATGCGGTTGTTCAGGATTATATTGGGATATGCGCGGACCTTGTCGTAGAAGAGCCTGGCCTCGTCCGGAGTTATGTCCCCGCCCTGGTCGAACCAAACTATATCTACGTTGGGGATGCGTGTCAGGAGTTCGTCCACCTGCGGGAGCGCAATATTCTTGAGGTAGGCCTCCCTGCTCCCTTTGTGGGCAGGATCCCAGGCGCAGCCGTTCGCGCCGGGATGATACCAGTCCAGCATGTGGGAATAGTAGAATCCGAAATGCAGCCCCTGTGCCTTGCATTCCGAGGCGAGGGCTGCAATGATATCTTTCCCGTATGGAGATGCGTCCACTATGTTGTAGGCGCTTGCATCGGAGTCGTACATGGCAAAACCGTCGTGATGCTTGGCGGTGACTACCATATATTTCTGCCCCGCTTCCGCTGCGAGCGAAACCCAGTCGGCGGCATCGAAGCGTACGGGATTGAAACGTTTTGCCAGGGCAGAATACTCCTTGATAGGAATCTGCTTGCTGTGCATCATCCATTCTCCGCCGTCGGTCTTGTCGCCGTAAATTCCGGCGAGTTCGGTGTAGATGCCCCAGTGGATGAACATTCCGAACTTGGCATCCCGGAACCATTCCATCCGTTCCGGAACCGCAGAGGCCTCTCCGGCCGGTTCGGGAGCGGGGGCCTTCTTGCAGCAGATGGCCGCAGCGGCAAGCAGGCAGAGGACTATTTTCCGAGGAAACATACGATGCCGTCCAGGTCGTCTTTTGCGAACACCCGCTGCTCGCCGGAGGCCAGATTCTTTATCTGCACCGTCCCGGCAGCGGCTTCATCAGCCCCGCAGATGCTCAGGAACGGGATCGACTTCCTGTCGCAATGGTCGAACTGCTTCTTGAGCTTCGAGCTTTCGGGATAGATCTCCACGGAAATGCCCCTGGAGCGCAGCGCGGCGGAGACAGGCAGGACATACCGGACTTCTTCCGCACCCATGTTCGCAAAGAGCAGGGTGGTGGTGGAACGCAACCCGGCGGGGAACTTGTCCAGACCCTTCAGAACGTCGTAGATGCGGTCGGCGCCGAACGAAATGCCCACTCCGGACATGTCCGGCAGGCCGAAGATGCCGGTGAGATTGTCGTAGCGGCCGCCTCCGGAAATGCTTCCGATCTCCCAGTCGAGGGCCTTCACTTCGAAAATGGCACCTGTGTAGTAATTCAGCCCTCGTGCGAGCGAGAGGTCCATTTCGACCGGCACGCTTACACCCGCTGCCGAAATCAGTCCGAACAGTTCCTCCAGCTCGTCCAGACCGTTCAGGCCGGTTTCGGATGCTATGCCGGATGCCGATGCACCGATGAAAAGCCCGCGCATGGCGGCAAGTTTCTCAGCCACGGAGCCAGACAGCCCGAGAATCTGCTCCACTACGGCAATGGAGGAGTCGGAGAGGCCCTTTTCGCGGATCTCGCCGAGCACTGCCTCCAGCCCTATCTTGTCGAGTTTGTCGATGGCCACGGTGATGTCCACCACCTTGTCGGGAGCTCCGCAGATCTCTGCGAGTCCGGTGAGCACCTTGCGGTTGTTTATCTTGAGCGCTACGCGGATGTCCAGTTTGCTGAATACGGCGTCAACTATCTGCACGAGTTCCAGTTCATTCAGCTGAGAGCGTGAGCCGATCACGTCCACGTCGCACTGGTAGAACTCGCGGTAACGGCCCTTCTGCGGGCGGTCGGCGCGCCACACAGGCTGGATCTGGAAACGCTTGAAGGGGAAGGAAATCTCGTTTTGGTGCTGCACCACATAGCGGGCGAAGGGGACGGTAAGGTCGTAGCGCAAGCCCTTGTCGCACAGCTGTTTGGACAGCAGCGGCGCATTGTAGGCGCCGTCTTCGGAACGGAAAGCCCCGAAATCCACCCCGGTGAAAGGATCCCCGGAATTCAGCACCCGGAAGAGGAGCTTGTCGCCCTCGTCGCCGTACTTGCCGAGCAGGGTGGAAAGATTCTCCATCGAAGGAGTCTCTATCTGCGCGTATCCGAAGGTGCGGAAAACGCTCTTGATGGTATCGAAAATATAGTTTCTCTCAGCCATTTCCTGCTGCGAGAAATCTCTCATGCCTTTTGGAATAGAAGGTTTATTTGCCATAGAATGCAAATTTATAAAGTTTTGTCCAATATCAGTTCAAGCCGCCATCCTCTCCGGCCGCGGATAATTCCTCGTTTGCCCACAAACTCGCGCCCGCCTACCTGCCTGCCGGAATTGATCAGGTCCCAGAGATTGTCGAGGGCCGTTTCCGTCAGCCCGGCCGGTTCCGCCAGCCGGTAGAGTACGTAGCGGGGGTGCCTTAGGGCGAGCAGCGCGCGGATGTGGATCATTCCCGAACGGAGGACGTCATCCCTGACGCTCAGGAAGTAATCCTCCGCGATGTCATCCACCTGGCGGATGTGCTCCATCGTGCGCCCGAGCGAGCTGAGAAGGGAAGGATTCATCTCCTTCAGCACGGGGATGACTTCCCCGCGTAGGCGGTTGCGTTTGTAGGCCGGAGATGCGTTTGTGCTGTCTTCGCGCCAGGCGAGCCCCCGTTCCTCCATCCACGAACGTATTTCCGAACGGGAGGTTCCCAGCAGGGGACGGACGATGAAATCCCTGTCGCCCATCCCGCGCAGGCCCCGGGTGCCGGTTCCGCGCAGAAGATTGAGGAAGAAGGTCTCGGCGTTGTCGTCGGCGTTGTGCGCCACGGCCACGCAGTCGAAACCTTCCTGGGTGCAGAGCTCTCCGAACCAGGCATAGCGCAGTTCGCGGGCTGCCATCTCTATGCTGAGGCCGTTCTGCCTGGCGAAGTCCGCCGTGGGGAAACTCTTCACGAAAAGCGGCATGCCTTTGCGCGAACACCAGTCCCGGATGAAGGCTTCGTCGCCGTCGGATTCATCGCCGCGCAGGCCGAAGTTGCAGTGCGCAACAGCGAAAGAGGCCCCCGGAAAAAGTTCGGGAGCCCTTTCGGCCATATACATCGAATCGATGCCGCCGCTCACTGCAAGCAGCACCTTCATTATTTCTTGGAGCTTATGGTATAGGAGAATCCGATCTCGAAGAACTCCTTGAGCTGCCAGGTGCGGAATCCGGCGGGGTGATCGTCGTTGGTGATCAGCACGGTATCGTCGTAGATCAGGTTGGTGGAGAAGGTCATCGTAAAGAACTTGGCCATCTTCCAGAATACCTTGTTGTCCCAGTTGACACGGATGTTCTGGGGGTTCTTGAGGTAGTTGCTGAAGAGGACGAGCTGAGTGGTGTACTTCAGATTGTCGTTGATGGTGAAGTTGGCGTCGGCCTTGACCTGGGCACCAAGTTCGAAACGTGAACTCTTGTAATTGACCCCGTCATCTTCCAGTTCCATTCCGTATGCCTTGCGGAGCTCGGGATTGTCAACAATCACGAAGCCTCCGGTGAGAGGTGCGACGTTGAGGGAGAACCAGGGCTTTGGAGTCCACAGGAGACCGAGACCGAGAGAAGCGTAAGCAGGGGAGAAGAGGCCGCTCTTGAGGGTGCGGGCCGCTTTCCAGTCTGCAACGCTCGGGTCGGTGACGCTCGGCGTGCCGTAGGTATAGTTGTTGTCGATCTGGGTCTTGAAGTCGAAGTTCGCGGAATAACTCAAATGCTGGATGGGAGTTTCGTAGCCCCATTTCGATTCGAAATAGATGCGGTCCTTGACTTTCTGGAGGATAGGCTTGTCGGCGGAATAAAGGAAGCCGTAATCTATCTGCAGGCGGTTGTTCCAGATCATCTTGTCCTTGGCGTAGTTCGCGTTGGCATCGACATATCCGGTCATGGTGTAGTTGTTGCTACCGCCGGCTGCCCAGTCGCGAAGCAGGGTCTGGGCGAAATTGAGGTTGGTCATGAGGGACCTGGTCCAGTAGACCGGCTTGGGTGCGGCCACTTCTTCCTGAGGCGCCTCGGCGATTGCTGCGGCAGCATCTGCTGCTGCTTTCTGGGCATCGTCCTGTGCATATGCGGCAAGCCCCGCGAGAGAGGCAATCGCCAAAATAAATATCTTCTTCATAATTATCGGATTAATAAGCTATTGCAAAAACAACACGGCCCTTCGAAGGTTTGCCGGAGAAGATGTCTTTCCCTTCCTCTTCGCACACGCAGCTGTCCACGGGGATGCAGCGTATGGTGGCCTTGGTGGCGTCCTTGATGGCCTGCTCGGTCTCGGCGGTGCCGTCCCAGTGGCAGAGCAGGAATCCGCCCTTCTGGATTTCGGTCTTGAACTCTTCCCAGTCATCGCACTTGCGGATGTGGGCGTCGCGGAAGGAGAGGGCCTTGTCGTAGATGTTCTGCTGGATCTTTTCGAGCAGATCCTCAATGTATGCATCAACTCCTTCGAGGCTTACGGTGGCCTTCTCGAGGGTGTCGCGGCGGGCGACTTCCACGGTCCCTGCTGCAAGGTCGCGGGCGCCGAGGGCGATGCGCACGGGCACTCCCTTCACCTCCCACTCTGCGAACTTGAATCCCGGGCGGAGAGTGTCGCGGTCGTCTATCTTCACGCTCACGCCCTTGGCCGCCAGGGCTGCCTTGATGGCTTCGAACTTGCCGAGCACCGCTGCGCGCTCCTCATCTGTCTTGTAGATGGGAACCATCACTGCCTGGATGGGGGCGAGAGCCGGTGGCAGCACGAGGCCGTTGTCGTCGCTGTGAGCCATTATGAGGGCTCCCATAAGACGGGTGCTGACGCCCCATGAGGTGGCCCAGACATACTGCAGGCTGCCATCCTTGTCGGCATACTGCACATCGAAGCTCTTGGCGAAGTTCTGCCCGAGGAAGTGGGATGTGCCTGCCTGCAAGGCCTTTCCGTCCTGCATCATCGCCTCGATGGTGAGGGTGTCGAGGGCTCCTGCGAAGCGCTCGTTGGGGCTCTTGTGGCCTACGATGACAGGCAGGGCCATGGTCTCTCGGGCGAACTTGGCATATACGCCCACCATCTGCTTTGCCTTGGCCTGGGCCTCTTCGGCGGATGCATGGGCGGTGTGCCCCTCCTGCCAGAGAAATTCCGCGGTGCGGAGGAAAGGACGCGTACGCATCTCCCAGCGCACGACGTTGCACCACTGGTTGCAGAGGATGGGCAGGTCCCTCCAGGACTTGATCCAGTTCTTGTAAACGCTCCAGATGATGGTCTCTGAGGTAGGACGGACGATGAGTTCCTCTTCCAGCTTCGCCTCGGGGTCCACTACCACACCCTTGCCGTCGGGATTGTTCATAAGGCGGTGGTGGGTGACCACTGCGCATTCCTTCGCAAACCCTGCAACATGCTCGGCCTCACGGCTGAAGAAGGATTTGGGTATGAAAAGCGGGAAATAGGCGTTCTGTACGCCGGTCTCCTTGAATGCCTTGTCGAGAATGCTCTGCATCTTTTCCCAGATTGCATAGCCGTAGGGCTTGATGACCATGCATCCGCGGACGGCGGACTGCTCGGCGAGGTCGGCCTTGACCACGATGTCGTTATACCACTGGGAATAATTCTCTGCTCTCGGTGTAATCTCTTTTGCCATAAAAACTCTCTTTTGTCTAAAAAAAACTCAAGAAAAACTGCGCTTTTTTACGATATTTGCATCTAAATATAAAACGGAACGATTTTTGTCCGTCTTTTTCAGACGGTGCAAATATACAAAAATAAAAGGAGATTGGATTATGGCACGCAGACTGATATCGTTATTGGCCCTGACGCTCTTCGCAGTATCCTGCGGAGTTTCAGGCGAGTACGGCACGGCGCAGCGCTTCCAGGACGGAATTTACTATAAGGGTTTCGACGACGACATGCAGGTTGCGGAGGCTCTTACTCAGGAGGATTTCCAGCGTATGGCTGCCGAGAACATCCGCAAGGAGCAGGGGAAGAAAGATACGCTTGTCCTGGTTTACGACGACAGTTATGACTGGCGTTGGAATCTGGGATGGAGCCGTCCCTGGTATGGCTGGTACGGCGGATGGCATCACGGATGGTATGGCGGATGGCGTTATGGCTGGGGTGGCTGGTATGATCCCTGGTACAGCCCCTGGTACAGTCCTTATGGCTCATACTATTCCTGGTACTACGACCCGTGGTACGATCCCTGGTATTACGGTGGCTGGTACGACCCCTGGTACGGTCCCTATTATGGAGGCTACTACGGGCATCATCACTATTATGGTTACAACGAGAATTACTACCACTATCGCGGAGCGACGCGCTCCGAGGTCAAGGGTGGCAATTACTCCGGCTCGAGAGGCATGGGCAGCACCGGGCGTTCCGGTATAAATACCTATGGCGGCAGCCGCAGCGGAGCCGTTGGCACGTCCAGTTCCTCCGGCTTCTCCCGCAACAGCATCTCCGGGGCACCTTCCGCTTCCGGCAGAAACAGCGCCTACTCCCGCTCCGGCGGTTATTCCCGCGGCAGTTCCACGACAGGCTCCTCCTCCGGTTCCGGCAGCGGCTCATCCTATTCCCGCAGCTCTTCATCTTCGTCGAGAAGCAGCAGCGGCTCATCCTACTCTCGCAGCTCTTCATCCTCGTCCAGAAGCAGCAGTAGCGGTTCCTACTCCCGCAGCTCTTCTTCGAGCAGCCGCAGTTCTTCTTCCAGCTACAGCAGCGGTGGCAGCCGTAGTGGCGGATACAGCGGCGGCAGCAGTTCCGGAGGCGGCCACAGTTCAAGTGGCGGAGGTCATAGCTCCGGCGGTGGCGGCGGACGCAGCGGCAGGTAGTTTCATCCTTAAAACTGAATGGCAATGAAAAAGATATTGGTTTCAATCACGTCCCTGGTGCTGATGGCTTCGGCCATGTCTGCACAGACTATGTCGGATGCTCTCACGTTCGGCCAGAACAACTAC
>CAMNAD010000061.1 GCA_946530505.1 uncultured Bacteroidales bacterium | reverse complement strand
ATTCACCTACGATGACATTGACCCCGTTCTGATAACCCACGACCATATGGACCACATCCACAATCTTGGGCCATACTGCAAGCGGCTGCTGAAGCCTGTCTGGATGACACGAAAACTCCGTTCTTCCCTTGCAACACACTGGATGACTGGCGAATATCTTGGTCCTGTGGTCAAGAACCTCAACGATAGAGACTGGTCGGAAATTGTCCCGGGAAAAATCCGGGCCAAGTACTTCATCGTGCCTCACGATGCTACTCAGACTGTAGGCTACTGCCTTGATCTCAAAGGCTACATCTTTGTGATAATGACCGACATAGGCCGAATGACAGATGAAGCCTTGAGTTATGCCTCGCAGGCTTCCACCGTGGTGATTGAATCGAACTACGACCTCGACATGCTGCGTTCCGGCTCATATCCTCCCGAATTGCAGGACCGTATATGCGGAGGGCACGGGCATCTATCGAACGAAGAATGCGCCGATGCAATCCGCGATTTTATGCATCCGGGCCTTGCAAACGTCTTCCTCTGCCACCTCAGTGAGAACAACAACACTCCGCGCAAGGCAATAGAAGCCAGCTCCACGGCAGTCGAAGGCACGGCCGTAAGGCTCCTGGCACTACCCAGGCAAACAGCCTCGCCTATGTTCATATTGTAATTTTGATTATCTTTGTAAGATAATATGAAAGCTTTCTGGAATATGCTGAGGCGCTATGTAAGCCCCTACAGCAAATATCTTGGAGGATCGGTGCTGATGAACGTTCTCAGCGCCGTATTCAACATATTCTCTTTCGCCCTCATCATACCGGTTCTCAGAATTATTTTCCAGATGGATGACACGGTATACGAATTCATTCCCTGGGGCAGCGGAGAACTTATGAAAACCCTTGCAAACAACTTCAACTGGTTCGTCAGCCAGTATAACGCAGAGCACGGTCCTGTCGTCACCCTCATCAGCCTTTCGGCCGTTATGATAGCCATGACCGCCCTGAAGACTGCTTGCTATTTCGGGTCCACTGCAGTCATGGTGCCACTCCGCACCGGCATCGTGAAAGATATGCGCATGGAGATCTACAACAAGATTCTTTCCCTGCCGCTGGGGTTCTTCTCGCAGGAACGCAAAGGCGATATCATAGCCCGTATGAGCGGAGATGTGCAGGAGGTAGAGAATTCGATTACGGGTTCGCTGGATATGATTATAAAGAACCCTATCCTGATCATATTCTATCTTGGCACCCTGATTGCCATTTCGTGGAAACTGACGGTATTCGTACTGGTTTTCGCTCCCTTGATGATATGGCTGATGGGGGTGATCGGACGCAACCTCAAGAAGAAATCCACTGAGGCACAGGCTCTTTGGAGCGATACGATGAGTCAGGTAGAAGAGACACTCGGAGGCCTGAGGGTCATCAAGGCGTTCCTTGCCGAGAAAGTCATGAGCCTGCGCTTCGGCAAAGTCACCGACGCAATGAGGCGCAAGAATGCAAGGGTCGCCACGCGACAGGCGCTTGCTCACCCGGTCAGTGAATTCCTCGGGACCGTAATGATCTGCATCGTACTCTGCGTAGGCGGAGCCTTGATCGTGGGAGACAACTCGTTCATCGACGCCCCTACCTTCATCTATTTCATGACCATACTCTACAGCATCATACAACCCATCAAAGACCTTTCCAAGGCTGCTTACAACATTCCCAAGGGGCTTGCCTCGATGGAAAGGATCGACCGTATACTCGACGCCCGCAACACCATCAAGGATTCCGAGGGGGCGAAGGATATAACGTCGTTCGATGGAAGCATACGCTTCGATGGTGTGGGATTCAGCTATGACGGCACCCGTCAGATACTGTCCGACATCAACCTTGAAATTCCCAAGGGCAAGACCATCGCGATAGTAGGAGCTTCCGGAGGAGGGAAATCGACTCTGGTGGATCTGCTTCCCCGTTTCTACGACGTTAATGAAGGGCGCATCACCCTTGACGGCACCGACATCCGCGAATTCAAGCTCGACAGCCTCAGGGCATTGATGGGGAATGTGAATCAGGAACCCATCCTGTTCAACGATACCATTTTCAACAACATAGCCTTCGGTGTGGAAGGAGCGACTGAAGAGCAGGTCATTGAGGCCGCCAAGATTGCCAATGCCCACGAGTTCATAATGGAAAAAGAAGAAGGCTACCAGACCAATGTCGGCGACCGCGGGTGCAAGCTCAGCGGCGGTCAGCGCCAGCGGATCAGCATTGCCAGAGCTATCCTCAAGAACCCTCCCATCCTTATTCTCGACGAAGCTACGGCCGCCCTCGATACCGAAAGCGAGCGTGCTGTCCAGGAGGCTCTGGAACGCCTTATGAGCAACAGGACCACCGTAGCCATAGCGCACAGGCTGAGTACCATAAAAGATGCGGATGAGATTATTGTCATAGATAATGGCCGCATTGTAGAGCGTGGCAGGCACGATGAACTGATTGCACTGAACGGTTATTACCGCAAACTCCACGATATGCAGGCACTATGACGACACCCAAGACCATACTGGCACGTATTCTATTCTTCCTCTACTTGTTGGCCGTCGCATTTCTATGCTTCATGCACGTGGACAAACTGCCGGAAGTACAGAAGTTCTTTTTCGGCATCCCAACGGACAAAGTCGCGCACTTCCTGATGTTTCTGCCTTTTCCGATTCTGGCTTATCTGGCATACGACCATCTCACCAACAAGCTTGGCCACGCAGCCCTGTTTGCTTTGGCGACCCTTATTCTGGGCTCTCTGCTTGCATACGGAACGGAATACATACAGGGCAAACTCCCCTATCGTTCTATGGACATCAATGACTTCAAGGCGGATATGCTTGCCATTGCTATCAGTTGCATATCCGTTTTCATAGTCGACATCACTCATCTGAAAGTCAGAAAGAATTAGAACTATGCACCGCCGGTTCCTGTTAATAGCCGCCACACTGCTCGCAGGCATCACAGCAAACGCTCAAAAGGCCATCCTGGATGCCTTCAAGCCCGCCACTGACTCGATTACCGTGCTGGCAAAGGAGCATTTCAGGGTAAGGTCCTTCATCAAGCTCAACAAGGCAATGAAACGCGGCGACATTCTGGACCTCTACTTTACAAAGGAGCTCGGGGATTACCCCTGGCGCAAGGCCGACCTCTCATGGTTCAAGTCGAGGATTCGTGAACTTTGGCCCGAAGAAGTAAAGAATTACAGACTGGGTGGAATATGGTGCGAATCACTTGCATTCGAAGACCTCGCCAATCCTGGCTTGAGCAATAACGGAAAACCCTCAGACTACAACTTCCGGCCCCGGAAGATTCCTGCCCGCAAACAGTTCATAGAACACTCAGGGGTGCGTAAATACGATGCCGGGCTCCAAGGGCGGAACATCGCCCTGTGGCAGAGCCATGGAAGATTTTATGACAACGGTATGGGGCAGTGGAGCTGGCAACGCTCCCCTAACTGGCGTACTACCGAAGACCTCTATACCCAGAGTTACGTACTCCCCTTCCTCATTCCTATGCTGGAAAGGGCCGGAGCCTATGTCCTTACTCCCCGCGAACGCGACACCGGCACTTTGGAAGTAATCTGCGACAACAACGCCCACTTCCGCTCTCCCGGATTCCCTGTACGCACACACGGCTCCTACAAGGAAAAAGGCAATTGGAAAGATGCGGGAGAAGGTTTCGCCGATAAAAAGGAGCATTATGTAAAGGACGACAACCCTTTCAAGATGGGCAGCGCCAGACAGGTTGCCGGCGTTCCCGGGAAAGCCAGCGCCAACGTGCGATGGGCCCCCGAACTCGAGAAGAACGGCCGCCACTGCATCTATATCTCATACAAAACCCTCCCCAACAGCAGCAGTTGCGCCCATTATACCGTATCGCACCGCGGAGGGAAAAGCGAATTCATAGTCAACCAGAAGATAGGAGGAGGCACATGGATTTACCTCGGAGAATTTGATCTGGGACCGGAATCCTATATCATGCTTGACAATGGAACTCCTTCCGGCCGCAGTTTTGAAAGAGGCAGCGTTGTTACCGCCGATGCAGTCAAAATCGGCGGGGGCATCGGCAAGATAGCCAGAGGCAGAGGCAAAGACAGTTCTGATTGGGAAATCTCTGATGTGCCCGCATATCTTGAGGGGGCGATGTACTGGGAGCAATGGGCAGGAATGCCATACGAGCGCATACATCAGTGGGACACGGATTATACCTGCGACTATGCATCCCGCGGTGAATGGGTCAAGATGATGAAGGACGACCTTGACATCCCATTCGATCTCTCCCTGGCCTTCCATACGGACGCCGGAGTGACCCCGAATGATTCAATCGTCGGAACTCTGGCCATCTATACACTTAAAGCGGACGGCGTTCGTAAATTCAAAAACGGAGACGACAGGTCCGCGTGCCGGCTCCTTACTGATTTTGTCCAGACTCAGGTAACCGACGACATCAGGGACGATTTCGACTCCCTTTGGACCAGGCGCCAGATATGGAACAGGTCCTACTCCGAATCACGCACTACCGATGTGCCCGGAATGCTGCTCGAACTGCTTGCCCACCAGAACTTTGCAGATATGAAGTTCGGTCTCGACCCTGGTTTCCGCTTTACGGTATGCCGTTCGGTTTACAAGGGCATACTTAAATTCCTGAGCACTTACTACGGCCAGAATTACATTGTCGCTCCCCTGCCTGTCAACAGTTTCTCCGTTACACTCGGCAAAGACAGCAAAGCCGATTTGAAATGGCAGGCGACCGAAGATGAAAAAGAGCCCACCGCAATCCCCGACAGTTACATAGTATACACCCGAATCGACGACGGAGCCTTCGACAATGGCAGCATAGTCAATGGATGCAGTACAAGTATCCCGATAAGCGCCGGACACCTGTACTCGTTCAAGGTTGAAGCCTGCAACCGTGGAGGAAGGAGTTTCCCCTCAGAGATACTAAGTTGCGGGATTTCATCGAAGGAGGCTGAGGAGGTCCTGGTCATCAACAACTTCGACAGGATAAGCGCTCCCTCATGGTTCGATTCGGAAAAATATGCCGGTTTCGATTCTCGTTTGGACAGCGGTGTGCCCTACCTGAAAGACCTTTCATATGGAGGAGAGAGTTATGAGTACAGGCGGGACAAGAAGTACATCAACAATACGGCTCCCGGCTTTGGCGCTACTGATATAGATATGGCTGGCTTCCAGCCCGCAGGAAACAGTTTCGACTATCCTGCAGTACATGGAAGGGCCTTGATGAAACTCGGCTACAACTTCTCTTCCGCAAGCCGCAGCGCCTTCGAGAATGCCCCTGCCGCGAAGTATTTCGCGCTGGACGTCATTTGTGGCAAGCAGATCAGCACCCTGGCAGGCAATTCCCGCAAGGTTCCCCGCTTCCAGGTATTCCCGGCCGCTTTCCGCAAGGCTCTGAGGGCCTCCCTGTCCGAAGGCTGCAACCTCCTTATTTCAGGTGCGTACATAGCCACAGATGCATGGGACGAGATTTATCCCATCCAGAATGCCGGCTATCAGAACGATGCCCGATACTTTATAGAGAACCAGCTTGGATACCGCTGGTCAACGTCCAGAGGCTCCGTAAACGGCCGTGTCTTATTTGATGGCGAGACCTATCGTTTCCGTCACGAACTTAACGAAGAATCATACTGTGTGGAAAGTGCAGGCGGCATCCGTCCCAGCTCCGGCGGCAAGACCATAGCCACCTTCACAAACCGCACCGGAGCCGGAGTTTATCACCCCTTCGAAGGCTATAAAGTCGTGGCATGGAGTTTCCCTCTGGAGATTACCGAAGGCAAAGATAAACTTGAGACAATAATCGATAAATCATTACAATACTTTAAATAACACTATGGAACAAACAAAATTCAGACTTGAGTCAGACTTGATCGGCGAACTTGAAGTTCCTGCTGAAGCCTACTATGGTGTGCAGACCCAGAGGGCCATCAACAATTACAAGATTTCCAACACTCACATGAGTGACTACCCGGAGTACATCATTGCCATGGCCTATGTAAAATGGGCAGCTGCTTCTGCCAATGCGGAACTCGGTGCTCTCGATCCCAAGATTGCCGATGCTATCTGCAAGGCCTGCGAAGAGATCGTGGGCGGAAAGTTCCACGATCAGTTCCCCGTCGACATGATGCAAGGCGGCGCCGGAACCTCCGTCAATATGAATGCCAACGAAGTGATCGCCAACCGCGCCCTGGAGATCATGGGGCACAAGAAAGGCGAATACCAGTTCTGCTCCCCCAACGACCATGTCAACTGCGCACAGTCGACGAACGATGCGTATCCTACGGCTTTCCGCTACACCTTCGTCCGTATGAACAAGCATCTTGTAAAGGCCCTGACCGACTTGATAAATGCATTCCGCGCAAAGGGAGAAGAATTCAAGGACATTCTCAAGATGGGCCGTACACAGCTTCAGGACGCAGTCCCTATGACCTCCGGACAGGAGTTCATAGCATTTGCTGACAATCTTGAAGAAGAGCTTGCGAATCTTGAACGCAATGTAGTGTTGCTCAAGGAGATCAATATGGGGGGAACTGCCATTGGAACAGGCCTTAATGCCGTTCCCGGTTTTGCTGAGCTCTGCACCAGGAGAATGAGCGAACTTTGCGGCGACGACCTGATCTCAGCTCCCGACCTTGTCGAAGCCACCCCTGATACCGGCGCATACGTCAGTTATTCCGCCGCTCTCAAGCGCCTCGCCATCAAACTCAGCAAGACCTGCAACGACCTCCGCCTGCTTGCTTCCGGTCCCCGTTGCGGACTACACGAGATTAATCTTCCTCCAATGGCTCCCGGCTCCTCTATAATGCCCGGCAAGGTTAATCCTGTGATCCCGGAAGTGACCAATCAGGTATGTTTCAAGGTGATAGGAAACGATACTACCGTCGCATTTGCGGCAGAAGCAGGCCAACTCCAGCTGAATGTCATGGAGCCGGTTATCGCCGAATCCATTCTCGAAAGCATTACATGGCTCACAAACGCGATGAACACGCTGCGTGAGAAGTGCATCGTAGGCATCACCGTGAACAAGGAACACTGCTACAACATGGTAAAGAACTCCATCGGCATAGTAACAGCGTTAAATCCTTATATCGGATACAAGAATTCCACCAAGGTGGCCAAGGAGGCTCTGGAAACAGGAGGAAGCGTTTACGACATTGTGCTTGAGAAAGGCCTTATGACAAAAGAAGCCCTCGACGAGGCTCTCGACCCGTCGAGAATGATTGCTTCTCATAAACTATAGAGAGACTTTCCTACTTCTGCTTAAGGCGCTGGTATTCATCCTGCGCCTTTTTTATTTCCTCGGGGACAGTACGGCCGGTGATTTTTTCAATGGAAGCGAAACTGCCCAGGTCGTCCCACGGCCAGTCGGCGGGAATACACCAGACATGGGAAGATTTTTCCATCACTGCATAATCGATGGAAATCTTCTCGCAGGTCGGGAACAATTCCGCAAGTGCAGCCTCCTCGGAGGGGGTATAGAAGGAGGGTTCGAGGGCGTCCATCACAGCCGCAATCCCTGGAGCATGAGCCCGGATCTCGGCCTCCACAGACATGGTGCTCCAAACGAAGATACCGGCATTCCAGAAGTAATTTCCGGCCTTCAGATAGCGCTTTGCCGTCTCAAGGTCGGGTTTTTCGCGAAAAGACTTGACTTTGATTATATCCGGCTCATTATCAATTGTTTGCATTTCGTCAAGTGACGAAATTTCGATATATCCATAGCCCGTGTTAGGGTTTGAAGGCTTAATGCCCACACACACGACAGACGGTTTTCCAGAGCCCGTGAATTTTAAGGCCTTTTTTATCGTAACTGCAAATGAATCAATGGATGAAACAAATGCGTCAGACGGACTAACAACTATGTTACATTGGCCAAATCTGGCCTTTATCTTCCAAATTGCATAAGAAATGCATGGAGCGGTGTTGCGGGGCACAGGTTCGGCAAGGATCTGATCGTCCGGAATAGCAGGCAATTGCTCCTTTATCCAATGGATATAGTCCTTCGAAGTCACTACCCAGAAATACCCGTCGGGATCGACGGCCTTGAAGCGCTCGTAAGTCATCTGGATCAGAGTCTTCCCGCTCCCTAAAAGATCAAGGAACTGCTTGGGTTTTTCTGCCGTACTCAAAGGGTACAGTCTGGTCCCCTGCCCCCCGGCCATAATCACGAAATGATTGGTCATGTTACTATTGCTTTGGTCTGCTAATATACGGAGTTTTTACGAATGAAAAAAAGTGAAAAAATATTTGGATAATTAAAGCTAAAGTTATACCTTTGCAATCCCAAATCGGGGACTCGTTAGCTCAGTTGGTAGAGCACAACACTTTTAATGTTGGGGTCTCGGGT
>CAMNAD010000060.1 GCA_946530505.1 uncultured Bacteroidales bacterium | reverse complement strand
GCAGCTTGGAGTGTATTGCTCCTGGGGCTACTACATGATAATGATTATCGTGGTGATTCTCGCCTGCTCCAATGGCGTGAACCTTACGGACGGCCTTGACGGCCTCTCTGCCGGCACATCCTCTCTTGTAGCGGTGGTCATCGGCCTGCTCGCCTACCTCTCCGGCAACGTATTGAATTCCGGATACCTCAACATTATGTATATCCCCGGCACGGGAGAAATCGCCATCTTCATGTCGGCCCTCGTAGGTGCCTTGATAGGATTCCTCTGGTACAACACCTATCCCGCACAGGTATTCATGGGTGACACAGGCAGCCTCACCATCGGTGGCATCATAGGGGTAAGCGCCGTACTCATACGCAAGGAACTCCTACTCCCCCTGCTCTGCGGCATTTTCTTCATGGAAAGCCTCAGCGTGCTGATACAGAAGTATTATTTCAAGTATACCAAACACAAATACGGAGAAGGGCGGCGCGTCTTCCGCATGGCCCCCCTCCATCACCACTACCAGAAAAAGGACATGCCGGAACCGCGCATTGTCACCCGATTCTGGATAATCGGGATCATCCTCGCAGTAGGAACACTCGCATTGTTGAAGATAAGATAATATACGCTATATGAACAGAATGGTTATTCTCGGCGGAGCCGAGAGCGGAGTTGGAGCTGCAGTGCTCGCAAAGGTCAAGGGATTCGACGTTTTCCTTTCCGACAACGGCAGCATCAAGGAAGAATACATCAAGACCTTGCGCGAATGGGACATACCTTTCGAGCAGGGAGGGCACACCGAGTCCCTGATTCTGAACGCCGACGAGGTCGTGAAGAGTCCCGGCATCCCATCTACCGCTCCCATGGTCCGCAAACTCACCGAACAGGGCACGCATATCATCTCGGAGATAGAGTTCGCTGCGCGCTATGACAGCGCCAAGAAGGTATGCATCACCGGCTCCAACGGCAAGACTACGACTACGAGCATTATATATTATCTCCTGCAGAACGCAGGGCTGAACGTGGGTCTCGGCGGAAACATCGGCAAGAGTTACGCCATGCAGGTCGCCACGGAAAAGCACGACTATTACGTATTGGAGATCAGCAGTTTCCAACTGGACAACTGCTACGATTTCCGTCCGGACATAGCCATCATCACCAATATTACCCCGGACCACCTCGACCGCTACGACTACAACTTCGAGAACTACATCCGCGCCAAATTCCGCATCACGCAGAACCTCCGCCCGGAGGATTGTTTTATCTTCGACTCCGACGACGCCATCACCATCGAGCATCTCAACAAAATCGTGCTTCAGGCAAAGATGCTTCCCTTTACGCAGAAAACCGAGGTCAAGCAGGGCGCATTCCTGCGTGACGACAAGATAGTGGTACGCTACGAGCAGAGCGAGAGCGAGATATACCTTAAGGAACTCGCGCTCGGAGGGCGGCACAACATATACAACTCCATGGCCGCCGCGCTCGCAGCCAAGGCTGCCGGCATCGACAACGAAGTAATACGCAACAGCCTCAAGACCTTCAAGGCCGTCGAGCACAGGCTCGAACCCGTGCTGAGCGTTGGAGGCGTCCTCTACATCAACGACTCAAAGGCCACCAACGTGGATGCCGCATGGTACGCGCTCGAGTGCCAGACCAAACCGGTCGTATGGATAGTTGGAGGAAAGGACAAAGGCAACGACTACAGCGTTCTGGACGAGCTCGTAAAGGACAAGGTCAAGGCCATAGTCTGCATGGGCGTGGACAACAGCAAGATTCACGCAGCCTTCGAGGAAATCGTAGGAAGCGACAGGATAAAGGATACACTCAGCGCCGAAGAAGCAGTGAAGGCGGCAGCAGAATTCGCAGAAGCAGGAGACGTAGTGCTCCTCAGCCCCTGCTGTGCCAGTTTCGACCTCTTCAAGAACTACGAGGACCGCGGAGAGAAATTCAAGGAGGCCGTAAGGAGACTGTAACATGACTGGCAAGAAGAGGACACTCTGGAACATTTTCGAGAACACCGAGGGAGACAAGGTGGTCTGGATCATTGTGCTGATCCTTATCATGTTTTCCATCCTCTGCATCTTCTCGTCCACGTCCAGGCTGCTCGGCCCCGGGCAGAGCCGTCTGGATCTTGTGTGGGATCACCTGAAGATAGTGCTTCTCGGCCTCGGACTCATCCTCGCCTGCTATATTATACCAAGCCTCAACTTCTTCCGGAAAGCATCCAGTCTGGGATTTATCTTTTCCGCAGGGCTGCTGGCCCTGCTTATCTCCGGAGTGGATCTTGGATTCGTGCGCTCCATCGAAATCAACGGTGCACGCCGCATCATCCAGGTAGGTCCCCTGCAGCTGCACGTAAACGAAGTCGTCAAGATAGCCATGGTCCTTTATCTGTCCTGGGCGATTGACGCATTCAAGAAGGGAGAACTTCGGCTCTTCAAGGATAATGAGCTGTATCAGAAGATTTTCTACATTTACGCGCCATTTCTGATTACAACCCTGATGTTGCTGCCTGGAAGCAACTCGGCGGCACTGTTTACCGGAGGCATAATGTTTCTGGTCATACTGCTTGGTGGAGGTTCCGGCCGCGACATGTTCTTCCTGCTGCTCGCCGGAGTCGCCGCGCTTGCACTTTGTGTCGGAATCTACAAGATATCCGACGGAAAGATGATGGGGCGCATAGGAACAGGCCTCTCGCGAGTCTTCGACAAAGAAGATTATGAGGCCCAGGTGATGAACTCGAAGCCGGGCAGCATAGATTATTATCAGGCCCTGGACGAAATCAGGCAACCATACAGTGCGAAGATTGCCGTACACCAGGGCGGATTCATCGGCAAAGGGCCCGGCCAGAGCACCCAGCGTTATGTGGTCCCGGACATATCGGAAGACTACATGTATAGTTTCATCATCGAAGAATACGGCATACTCGGAGGGATAATGATAATCATACTGTATCTCTCGCTTCTTGCAAGGAGCGCCATAATAGTGCGCAACTGCGGTAAGGACCTGTATGCAAAACTCGCGGTAGCGGGGCTGTCCCTGCTGATTTCCGGACAGGCTTTCCTGCACATCTGTGTTAATGTGGACATAGGTCCTATGACAGGGCAGACTCTTCCGCTTGTAAGCCATGGCGCTTCGGCGTTCCTTTGCTTCTGCATTGCATTCGGCGTTATACTATCCATAAGCAAGATCGCATCGAAACGCATCGAACGCGAGCAGAAGAACGCAGATCCTCTGGTAGACCTGAGCCAGGAGCCAGTCGCAATAGAACATGACCTGTCCGATCTGGACGATTTCGAATCAGGAACGGACATCAATCAGGAACTAAATGACGAACAATATGGAATATAAGAAGATACGCGCCATCATCAGCGGCGGCGGCACGGGCGGGCACATCTTCCCGGCCATCAGCATTGCCGACAAGCTGAAGGAACTCAATCCCGAGACCGAGATTCTCTTCGTAGGTGCAGAGGGAAAGATGGAGATGGAGAAGGTGCCTGCGGCCGGATACAAGATCGCAGGCCTGCCGATACGAGGGCTCCAGCGCCAGTTGAACTGGAAGAACATAGTCAACGACATCAAGGTCCCGTTCCTCATGCTCAAGAGCGAAAGGATGGCGGCGCGCCTCATAGACGAATTCAAGCCGGACATAGCCATCGGCGTAGGAGGATTCGCCAGCGCTCCCCTGCTGAAAAAGGCGACCGCAAAAGGAATCCCCTCCCTTATCCAGGAGCAGAACGGTTTTGCCGGGCTCACCAACAAGATGCTTGCAAAGAAGGTGCAATGCATCTGCGTGGCATATGACGGCATGGATCGTTTCTTCCCCGCCGACAAGATAGTATTCAGCGGCAACCCCATACGCAGGGAATTCCATCCATTCACCGAAGCAGACAAGGCCGAAGCCCTCAAGTTCTACGGCCTCACCCCGGGCAAAAAACACCTGCTCATCGTAGGCGGGAGCCTTGGCAGCGGCACTCTCAACAAAGCGATGAAGAAATGGATTTCCGACGGCTGCCCGGGAGGAGAAGATGTCGAAGTTATATGGCAGTGCGGAAAGTATTACAAGAAAGGGATAGACGAATTCATGGCAGGACGGGACATCCCGGGAGTGCAATACTCCGACTTTATAGCAAGGATGGACCTCGCATATGCCGCGGCGGACGTGGTCATCTCCCGCAGCGGAGCGTCTTCCATTTCCGAAATATGCGCAGTGCAGCGCGCCGCGGTATTCGTACCTTCGCCGAATGTAGCCGAAGACCATCAGACACATAATGCGATGGCCCTGGTGAACAAGGGTGCGGCCATGATAGTGAAAGACTCCGAGGCGGAAGAGAAACTCCTCGGCACTGCAATCGCTCTAGCCCGCGACCCGGAGAAGATCGCAGAGATTGAAAAGAACGTCGCGCCATTGGCCAGGCTCGATGCGGCCGGGACGATTGCGGAAGAAATATACAAACTGGTTTAAGATGACATACTCCAACATATACTTCATCGGCATAGGCGGCATTGGAATGAGCGCCATAGCCCGTTACTACAAGTTCAAGGGCTTCAGCGTGGGTGGATACGACCGCACGCCCTCCGACCTAACCCGCCAGCTGGAAAAGGAAGGCATCTCCATCCACTATGAAGACAACATAAACTATATTCCTACCAGGGTGGATGATACGCTGGTGGTTTATACGCCGGCCGTACCGGACAGCATGAAGGAACTGCAGTATGTGCGGGAGAACGGCTATCGCGTAATCAAGCGCAGCCGCATGCTGGGAGAAATCACAATAGGCCAGAAATGCTTCGCAGTCGCAGGAACGCACGGCAAGACCACTACATCCACTCTGATCGCGCACATCCTCACCGAGTGCGGGGAGGGATGCTCCGCCTTTCTGGGTGGCATCTCGAAGAATTACGGGACGAACCTGCTGATGAGCGAGAACGACGTCGTCGTCGCGGAGGCGGACGAATTCGACAGGAGTTTCCTCCAGTTGCATCCGGACATCTCCGTAATCACGGCCATGGACGCTGACCACCTTGACATTTACGGCGATCTCGCCCATGTGCAGGAGGCCTTCCGCCAGTTCGCATCCCAGACCAAAAAGACTCTTATCGCCAAACTCGGCCTGCCTCTGAGCAGCAACGATACCGGCGCGAAGATTCTGCGCTATCATCTGAACGACAGCGCAGCGGATTATTATGCCGCAAATATGAAGGCGGACTCATACGGTCATTTCAGTTACGACCTCCACTATCCCGGCGGCATGATTCCTGCCATCAGAGTGGGTACCCTGGGATGGGTGAATGTCGAGAACAGCATTGCCGCAGCCGCCGTCTGCCTGAATCACGGAGTGAAACCGGAAGCCATCAAGAAGGCCATTGGCAGTTTCCAGGGCGCGCAGAGGCGTTTGGATGAGCATATCAACGTGCCCGGACTTACCTATATCGACGACTATGCGCATCATCCGGCAGAACTGGCCACAGCAATTTCCTCCATCAGGGAAATCTTCCCCGGAAGGAAGATAACAGGTGTTTTCCAGCCGCACCTCTATACGCGTACCAGGGACTTCGCTCCCGAATTCGCAGCCGCCCTGAGCAGTCTGGACAAAGTGATACTGCTGGACATCTACCCCGCCCGCGAAGAGCCAATTCCAGGGGTGACTTCCGAAATCATCTTCAAGGACATAACCGCCAAGGAAAAGGTGCTCATACGCAAAGAAGAACTGATGGACCTGCTTGCGAAGGAAGAACTTGATGTGCTCGTCACTTTCGGAGCAGGCAACATAGACCGGTTCATAGAACCCATAAAAGAAATGCTTTCCGCCCGTATATGAACAAATTCGTGAAATACCTGTTGTTTGCTCTTGCCCTTGGCTTGTTCATCTGCATGACCGCTCTTGTCCGGATGCAGGTGCGCACTCACAGGCATCTCACGACATGTAAGAACGTGGAAATCATTTTCAAGGACACCCTCAATTTCGTATCGGAAGACGATGTGAGAAGTTATCTCCGCAAAGATTGTCCCAACTTCATCGGACAACGCATCGACAGTCTCCGGCTTCATGAAATCGAAAAGGTGCTGGATTCACGCAGTGCCATATTGTCTGCACAGGCGTGGACTGCGGACAGCACGCTTTTCATCAGTATTGTGCAGCGTGAGCCCGTCGCCAGAATGGAAAGTTCCGCCTGGGCTTTCTACATCGACGACCGAGGATACATTTTCCCTGTGCAGGGAGATTGCGGCAAACGCTTCCCCCTCATAAAAGGAGAGATTCCCCTCAACGAAGCGCCCGGATACAAGGGTCTGCCGTCAACGGAAGAAGGCAGGGCCTGGACGGCAAAAATCCTCGACCTGCTGTCATATATGAGAAAGAACCGATGGGACGGCCGCATCGACTGCATCAGCGTCGGCTCCGGCGGAAGACTGACCATGGTGCCGGCGGAAGGGAATGAACGCTTCATTTTCGGAAGACCGGAGAACGCATCCGAAAAATTCGGCAAGATCAACGAATACTATAAACGCATCAAGCCGGTTACAGAAGACAGGCACTACAAGAGCGTCGATGTACAATACAAAGGACAGATTATCTGCAGAAAATAAATCATAACAATATGGAAGACCGTTACATAGCAACAGTAGATCTGGGCACTTCGAAGATCGCCCTTTCCGTGGCAAAGGTAACTGGCGACAATGCCGAGATCCTCTACTACAGGGAAAAGCCGTCCGACGGTGTGCGCTACGGATGCATCTACAACCCGACCAGGGCTTCGGTCCCGCTCAAAGAAGCCGTCCATGAAGCCGAGGAAGAACTTGGCATCAGAATCACCCAACTTGTAATCGGCGTGCCACGCTACGGTGTCACGCAGGAGATTGCCAGCGCCAGGCTCGACCGCAGCGATGCAGAATCCTGCATTACCCAGGAAGAAATCGACTGCATAAAGGACATGGCACTCGACTCATATCCTCTGGGTGATCCAGAAAAGCAGGAAATCTACGGAGCATCCGCCCAGTCCTTCGGCACCGACGACTCGATAGGATGCACAGAAGCGGACGTGGTGGGCATGCCAAGCGCCGTCCTCCAGGGCAACTTCAAGATCTTCATAGGTGTCAAGAAGGCCTCAAGGAACATCGACATCATGCTGAACAAAGCGGATGTCGCTCCTGCAAGGAAGTATTTCCTTCCTCCCCTCACCGCCGAAGCCGTTCTTTCGGACGAAGAAAAGGAGAACGGTGTCGCCCTTGTGGAAATGGGGGCAGGCGTAACTTCCGTCACCATTTATCAGGGAGGAATCCTTCGCTACTACTATGCCATTCCATTTGGAGGGCGCAGCGTCACGAACGACATAAAACTGGAGTGCGGTTTCACCGAGAAACTCGCCGAGAACATCAAACTCGGATTCGGCGCCTGCATGCCGGACAAGCTGCTGACCATGGGCGACAAGATTCTGCAGATCATCGACGAAGAAAACGGTTCCGACCAGCAGCTTCCGGTGAAATACCTGTCAGAAATAATCACAGCGCGCGTCAAGGAGATTGTCGAAGCGATACTCTTCCAGATTCAGGAAAGCGGATATGCCGACAGGCTGCGCAACGGCGTAGTGCTCACCGGAGGATGCGCCAACCTCGCCGGATGCGCTAATTACATAAAGGAGATATCCGGATACAATGTCCGCATCGGATTCCCCCGCGCGAAGAGATTCACCTTCAGCGGATGCCCCGGCATTGGAGAGACAGGAGCCGTATCCACCGTCGGAATGCTCCTCTACGCCCGTCAGGATTCCCACCTTAACTGCATTGAGGAGATGCCCGTAAGCAATGGCCCCGAGAAGAAGGCCACCGCTCCTGCAGAAACTGCCGCCGAGCAGCCGGATGCCGTCCCCGAAAACGAGGTCGCCGGATCCGTCTTCGACCAGAGCGTCTGGGAAGTCCGCAAGAAAGAAAAGCCGAAGAAGAACGAGAAACCTGCAAGGGACAGCATATTCGTAAAATGGACCAAGAAAATATCGCAAGTGACCGTCAAGCCGATGGAAGAACTGGTTGGCGGGCTCTACGACAAGATGGAAGAAAACTAAAGATATAGCATCATGGGAGAAGACAACATCATTTTGACCCCTGCCGACTGGGTAGTTTCCGACTCCACCATAAAAGTTCTCGGAGTGGGAGGTGGCGGCTGCAATGCCGTATCTTACATGTATGAACAAGGCATAGAAGGGTGCAGTTTCATAGTCTGCAACACCGACTCCATGCACCTTATGGCGAGTCCCGTCCCTACCAAGATCCAACTGGGACGCGGCCTCGGGGCCGGCACCAACCCCACCAAGGGGCGCAATGCCGCAATCGACAGCCAGGACGAGATTGTCGCGAAGGTTCTGGACACCAACACGCAGATGCTTTTCATCACCGCCGGAATGGGCGGCGGCACAGGCACCGGCGCAACCCCGGTGATTGCCAAGATGGCCAAGGACCGCGGCATCCTCACCGTGGCCGTGGTCACCATCCCCTTCAAGAACGAGGGCAACGAGAGCCAGTCCAAGGCCGTGGACG
>CAMNAD010000059.1 GCA_946530505.1 uncultured Bacteroidales bacterium | reverse complement strand
CTTTCGCGTATATTTTACGGAGCACATACGGCAGACTTCAAGCAGGCGGTAGATGCGGAAATCGCATCCGGCAAGGCTCTTGACATCGCCGTGATGGATGTACTCAAGCCATTGATCGACAGTATATTAAAAGTTGTATGCTTCGACGGGAACGGATATTCCGACGAGTGGAAGAAAGAAGCTGCCGTCCGTGGCCTGGACACAGAAAACATAGTGCCGAAGATGTTCCTCGAATATGAGAAGGATGCTTCCGTGAAGATGTTCACCCGCTGCGGCGTCTTTAACGAAAAAGAACTCCACGCACGCAACGAGGTCAAGCTCGAGACCTATGTAAAGAAGATTCAGATAGAAGCCCGGGTGATGGGACGTATGGCCCTCAATCATATTATCCCAGCTGCGCTGGACTATCAGACCAGGCTTCTGCAGAATGCACGCCTGCAGAAGGATCTTCTTGGAGAAGATGTCGCCCGGGTAGAACTGGGCTTTGCGAAAGATATATCCGCTCTGATATCTGATATACGCGAGAAGGTGGTCGGTATTACCGAGGCGCGCAAGAAGGCGAACAAGATCGAGGATACTTACCAGAAAGCTTTGGCGTACAGTGAAGTAGCCGAACTCCTGCCGGGCATCCGTAAACCGATCGACGACCTCGAGGAGATTGTCGACAATGCTACCTGGCCGCTGCCGAAGTACCGCGAACTGCTGTTTATCAGCTAGTATCTCAACTTTGCAAATACCGGAAGATGATCGGACGCAGTGCGTGTTGCGGCCGTCTGGATTGTACCGCCGTCAATCTCGAAGACCTCCCTTGCGCTTTTCAGGGTAAAAACGTAGTCGATACAAGCCTCCGGCTTATGCGAAGGATAGCTTCTTTCCGTCCTGTGAACGATGTCCCACACCTTCTGAAGTTCCTTTATCGCCCTGCTGCCTGGCCTGGAGTTCATATCGCCGCAGAGGATGACAGGCTTCTTGTATGCGGGATACCTGGATGAGAACCAGTCGTTTATGATTCTGGCCTGTGCCACGGTACTTTCTTCGTCCTTGAAATCGAGATGGGTGGCCGCGAAAACGCAATCTTCGGTCTCGATCACAGCCACGCTGCGCGGCTCGCTGCCTTCAAGGCAGGGAAGAGCAATCCTCCAGCTGTTCAGGATGGGCTTCTTGGAGAGGATCCCGTTTCCGTATCCTCCTCCGGCATAAGGGAAGGCTGAGGCGAAGACGTAGTTCCAACCGCCGAGTTTTTCGGCAAGGACCTTGAGCTGGAAGGTATTATGCCTGCGGTTGCAGCTGTCAAGCTCGTTGAGCCCCACAAGCGAGGCTCCTGACGTTTCGATTATCTTCGCGACGGCATCGGAAGAATCCTCGTCGTATTTCCCGAATGCCCCCACATTGTAAGTGAGAACGCTGAACTCTTGCAGCGCTGGTTCGCAGGCCCTGCTTGCCGGGTAGTTCTTCGAAGATGATACTTTGAACGATGTCTCTGCCAGGGCGTTGGTCGCATCTGCCCCAAAAAATGCCTTGTATATGCCCTTGGCGGTCTCCCATCGGGATTTCGCAGAATTGAAAGAGGCGAGCTGGCGCACCGGAACGGTGAATGTCAGAGTCTGGCTTTCTCCCGGCTGCAGGAGCCTGGTCTTGCCGAATTCGCGCAGTTCCCTGGCCGGTTTGTCCTTGAAGTTTCCAAGAGGTGCGGCAACATATAATCCTACCGCTTCCTTGCCTGCAACCGTACCTGTATTTCTTACCGTAACGCTGGCGATCAGATTGTCACCGGCGATCCTGGCACTTGCAGCGCTGTAATCGAAACTGGTATAGCTGAGACCATATCCGAAGGGGTAGGCAACCGGCTTGTTTTGTGTGCAGAAGTACCTGTATCCCACATAAATACCCTCGGTATAATCGGTATAGGCTACATTCTTAAGCGGGATGCCGCGTCTTTCGGGATGCACCACGCTTTCGTTTGCCCTGTCGCTGCGGAAATCATAGGGAAAATCTTCAGCTCCGGCTGCATCGAAATAATCAAGAGGGAAGGTCATCGGGAGCCTTCCGGAAGGATTCACTTTGCCGTCCAGCACATCTGCTATGGCGTATCCGCCTTCCTGCCCGGGCAGCCAGGCGCAAAGGATTGCATCTGGCAGATAACTCCAGGAGGCGGTCTCTATGGGGCTGCATACATTCAGCACGACAACCACCTTCTTTCCGGCAGAATGGAAGACTTCGCAGACATTCTCCAGAAGATTGACCTCGTTCTCTTGAAGCAGGAAGTCCGTGGCGAGGACGCGGTCGCGGGCTTCACCGGAAATGCGGCCGAAAGTGATTACCGCGAGCTCGTTCTCTTTTTCATATCTTTCTATCGCCTTCCTGGTGATTTCGAGCTCGGGTTTCTGCGCGTCACCCACGTGCACATTCACCTTGTGGTTGTGCTTCAGATCCTCTGCAATGAAGGAAGCATATCCCTTGTACAGCTTGTACAGGTTTCCGTCGAGCCGGAATCCTGCATCCTGAAGGCCGTCTGCCAGGCTCGCGACACGCGGCGAGTTCACCCAGGCTGCACCGTTTCCTCCCTGTATCAGATCGTAGGAATAAACTCCGAAAAGGGCAGTGTTGGCAGGCTTGACAGGAAGAACGCCGTCATTTTTCAGCAGAACCATTCCTTCGGAGGCCAGTTCGCGGGATATCCTTGCCCCTCTTTCCAGATCGGGCTTCAAAGTTGCCTTGTTTCCGTTGAACACCGGGCTCTTGACAATAAGTTCCAACAATTTGCTTACCGCCCTGTCGAGGTCGGCCATCTTGAGGCTGCCGTCCTTCAGACTCTCGAGAATATGTTCTGTCTGCGAAGGATGTCCGCCCATCAGCAGGTCGGAACCCGCGTGAATCTGTTTCGGAGTATTGCGCTTGCCGGTCCAGTCGGTGACCACCAGACCCTCGAAGCCGAAATCTTTCCGTAGTATGCCGGCGAGCAGGTCGTGGCTTTCCTGGGTGTATTCTCCATTGAGGTAGTTGTACGACGCCATCACGGTCCATGGCTGAGAGTCACGCACGCAAAGTTCGAATGCCTTGGTATAGATTTCTCTCAGGGTGCGCGTATCAAGCCTGGAATCGCCATCGAGGCGGTTGGTCTCCTGGCTGTTGGCTGCAAAATGCTTGGCGGAAGTGCCGACGCCTTTGCTCTGTACACCGTTGACGTATGCGGCGGCAATCAGACCGCTCAGCACAGGGTCTTCGGAGAAATACTCGAAGTTTCTGCCGTTCAGAGGGTTGCGAAGTATATTCATACCAGGAGCCAGGATGACGTCGTTCCCCATGGCGAGAGATTCTTCTCCTATGGCCTCGCCGATTCTGAAGGCTGCGGATTTGTCCCATGAAGCGGCCGTGAGGAGGCCGGTAGGGAAGCAGGTGGTCTTGTTGTTGTCCAGGCGTATTCCCACCGGACCATCCATCATTACGATTGAAGGAATGCCTAAGCGGGGGATGGGATACGTTACGCCGCCTGTGCCCGGGAGGAATTTGCCTTTGAACGGCTCGGCATCCTGCTGTATGCCGACGACAAGCAAGGCCTTTTCTTCGGCAGTCATGGCCTTGACGATTTCCGGGATGTTGTCCCTGTTCAGTCTGGGTTGAGCAAGAATGCCTGCACAAACGAGGGTCAGGCAGGTGGAGACGAGAATCAGTCTTTTCATTATTGGAATTTGATTTAAAGCTGGTTGAGGTATTTGCTGCGTGCCAGCAGGCAGTCGCCGATGGCGGCGGCACTGCGGCCGAGGCGCGAGAAACGGATTTTGGTGTCTGCGCTGGCCTTGCTGAGCGAAAGCTTGTTGACGGCAGTGCGTATGGGGAGCATAAGGTAATCCCTGCCTACTATCAGTCGTCCTCCGATGACTACGAGCCCGGGATTGAAGATGTTGATGAGCCCGGCTATGCCACGCCCGAGAGTCTCGCCCACGGCACCTATGCCTTCGATCGCGAGAACGTCTTCGTCCTCAACGGCGTCCAGGACATTCTGGAGGCTGATTTCACCCTTCTCCTTGTAGATGTTCGAAAGAGAAGACCTGCGCCCTTCCTTCAGGCGGCTGACTATCCATTTGGTGAGTGCCGAGCCGGAAGCTCCCGTTTCGAGGCACCCTATCTTGCCGCATCGGCAGATGATGTTGTTGTCGAGCAGGGGAAAGTGTCCGAATTCGCCGGAGAAGCCGGATTTGCCGTAATAGAGCTTGCCATCCAGAATCATTCCCATGCCGAGGCCCCAGCTGAGGTTGATGAAAAGCATATCCTGGTCGGCTTCGCCGCTGGAGGACATATACTCGCCGTATGTCATGGCGCGGGAATCGTTCTCGATGTTCACCGGGGTCCCCAGTTCGCGCTGGAATATATCCTTGAGCGGGATGTCGTCGCTGACGAAGTATGAAAGGCTGAATCCCTTTTCGGGGTTTACCCTCCCGGAAAGGCTGATGCCAATGCCAAGAACCTTTTCCCAATAGATGCCCGAGTCGGTGACAACCTCCCTGATCTTGCGGCAGATGGTGCGGAACGAGTCGGCATTGGCCTCGAGGACGAAGAAGATGTCCTGGATAAAGAACTTCAGGTTGCCTGTGAAATCTGCAATCGCAATATGGAAGTGCTGCCGGGCGACATCAACCCCTACAAAGTAACCTGCATCGGGATTCAGGCCGAAAGTATTTGGCCTGCGGCCTCCGTTGGTGCCTACCTTGCCTTTCTCGATGAGATATCCGTCAGAAATCAGCTCCGAAACAAGCTTGGTGACGGTAGGGACGCTCACGGAAAGATCTTTGCTGAAGTCCGCAATACTGCAGTCTCCGTTCCTTATGCAGGATTCAATGATTCCTTTTTGGGCGTTAGTCATAAGACTTCAATTGGATATTACAAATTTAACAAAATATTAGTACTTTTGTAAAGTTTTTTAAAAAATTTTAAAAAATGCGAGAGAAGAGATTGTCCCTCAGGGCCAAATTGTTTTTGAGCCTTATTTCGATAGCGGTGGTGCTGCTTATATCCAGCATCATCTCCGTCCTCGAATTCAGGAGGATGAGCTCATACATCTCCGATATGGTTGCGGACAACATCGAAAGCATCAATGCCGCGCAGAAGCTGTATGACGATGCGAACGGATACAATCTTGCCATCCTTTCCGTCATCGGCGACGAGACATCCTCAATGCGCCCCGGTTTCGATGAGGCGGCGTTTTCTTCACGCCTGGACAGTCTTCGTTCCTCTGCTCCCAATACAGTGGTAGCGCATCTGGCAGATTCGGTACAGTATGCCTATGCCGCCTATATGCTCACTTCCTTCGAACTGGAGGATGTGCTGGTTTCGGATTTCATCGACACCCGAAGTTGGTATTTCGAGCGGCTGCAGCCTCGCTACAACAGGCTGCGCCACGACATCGACGCTCTTTCCAACGCTATCTACGAAGAGCTGGAGGACAATTCCGTAACCTTCCAGGGCGCTTTCTACAGAAGCATAATTCCGGGAATGGTCGCCGTGGCCGTAGGCTTGCTGCTGGTTGTAATGCTGATGTTCTTCCTCGAATCGAACTATGTCAAGCCCGTGTACAGGATGCTGGGTTCACTCGGCAATTACCGCAACTTCGGGAGGGATTACACCTATGCCTTCGACGGGGACGACCAACTCAACGATCTCAACTCTTCCGTCCGCGAATTGACGGAGGAGAACAAGAATCTCCGCAAGCGCATCTCCGCAATGAAGAGATCGTTCCATAAAAAAGAGAATGCCTGATGAATTGGAAAACCATCAGCAGGAACGTCGGATACGCACTTCTTGTGAGTGCGTTGTTTATGCTTGCCGCCCTGCTGATTGCAGTGTTCGGCAAAGAGGATACTGCCATCGCCCCTCTCAGCATCAGCTTCCTCCTCACCTTCATCTTCGGTGTTTTCCCTTTCATATTCGTAAGGAAAAATGCGGCTATTACAATGCGCGAAGGCTATGTAATCATCGTGCTTTCGTGGCTGCTGTCCTTTGTTTTCGGAATGCTGCCTTATGTGCTTTGGGGAGGTCCTTTTACAGTTATCAATGCGTGGTTCGAGAGCGTTTCCGGATATACTACAACGGGGGCGAGCATACTTGAGCAGGTGGAAAGCCTTCCTAAGTCGCTGCTCTTCTGGCGCAGCGCCACCCATTTTATCGGAGGCTTGGGAGTCGTGGTGTTCCTGCTGCTCATCATTCCTTCGTCCAGCCCGATGAGGCTCCGCCTTACGAATATGGAGCTTTCTTCGCTCTCGAAAGATTCATATAATGTGCGGGCGAACCAAACTGTGTACATTTTCACATCGGTCTACCTTGGAATGAACGTAGCGGCGTTTTTCGCCTACTGGATAGCAGGAATGACGCCGTTTGACGCAATCAATCACGCATTCAGCGTGTGCGCCACGGGAGGCTTCAGCAGCCGTGACCTCTCCATCGCTTCCTTCCATTCGCTTCCTGTCACCCTTGTGACGATGTTCTTTATGTATGTGGCATCGCTGCACTTTGGCATGTTGTACATAACGGTGGTCACACGCTCGCTCAAGCCACTCAACAACGATGTGTTCAAGTTTTATACGGGCACCCTGGTCGCGGGCTCCATACTGGTGGCCGTGGCTCTCAAGCGAAACGGAGTCATCGAATCGTGGTACTGGGCTTTGATAGACGGCAGTTTCCAGCTGCTCAGCTATGCATCCACTACCGGCTTTGCAATCTGCGACAACAGCATCTGGCCGTTGTTCCCGACCTTGCTGATACTTGTGCTGGGAATACAATGCGGTATGGCCGGATCCACGACCGGAGGTGTAAAGTCGGACCGCATTCTGCTTGTATTCAAAAGCATGTATGTGCACATCAAGCGGTCTGTCAATCCTTCCACAGTCAACGAGGTACGCCTGAACGGCAAGGCGCTGAGCGACAAGGACGTGGAGCCGCACGTGCTGTATGTCGCGGTTTTTTTCCTGGTATTCGTGATCTCCACCCTTCTCTGCCTGGCTTCGGGCTCCGAGAACGCCAATGCGATCATGGGAACTCTGTGCTGCCTCGACAATGTAGGTCCTGCTGCCGGAAGCATAGGAAGCTTCGGCAACTACAACGCAGAGCCGGCAATGGCCAAATTCTTCTACACTGTGGATATGTTTATGGGACGCGTGGAGATTTATCCCGTGCTTGCAGTCGCTTCGTTCATCTTCAACCGAAAGAACCGTTAGATGGACCGCAGCGACTTTCTCTACAAAGAATTCTCACGCCGCTTCGAGTATGAGCCCACTTCGTGCCAGGACGCCCTGATGCACAAGATAGCGTCCTTCCTCACGGGGGATGACGGTGACATACTCGTGGTCAACGGTTACGCCGGCACGGGGAAGACCACGGCCATTTCCGTAGTGATAGATGCTCTGGAGGAACTCAAACTCCATACCGTGCTGCTTGCTCCGACGGGGCGGGCCGCAAAAGTCCTTTCCGGTATGGCGGGCAGACCTGCATTTACCATACACAAGCATATCTACCGTCAGAAATCGGTGGGAACCGACGGATTCGGCCAGTTCTCACTGGCTCCGAACAAGGCCAGGAACACCCTCTTCGTGGTGGACGAGGTTTCGCTGATAGGCATTGACGAATCCACCCGCCAGGGCTCCGCAGCCTTTGGCACAGGGAACCTTTTGGAAGACCTTGTGGCCTTTGTGCGCGCAGGGAGCGACTGCCGTCTGATTATGATAGGAGATGCCGCGCAGTTGCCTCCGGTCGGTCTGGACGCCAGTCCTGCCCTCAGCCGGGACTATATGGACGGTTTCGGGGGAGTGGACTATGCGGAACTGACCTCTGTTGTCCGCCAGGCCGGCGAATCGGGAATCCTCCGCAATGCAACCAGGGTCAGGGAGATGATCCGCCTGGCGGAGGCCGGTGAAGACCCGGGGCCTCTGAAACTCGACCTTGCGGAATGCGAAGACGTAGTCCGGATCAGCGGAGGGGAATTGATAGACAGCCTGAGTTCTGCGTACGCCGATTTTGGTGAAGACGGGACGATAATACTCTGCCGTTCCAACAAGAGAGCAATACGCTACAATCTCGGAGTGCGGGCCCAGGTGCAGTACAAAGAAGAGAGGCTGGTAAGAGGAGACAGACTGATGATAGTCAAGAACTGCTACCAGTTCGTGCAGGATGTCGAAGGGATGGATTACATTGCAAACGGAGATATGGCCGACCTTGTGCGGATACGCAATTACGAGGACCGCTACGGTCTGCATTTCGCCGATGCAGTATTGTCATTCCCGGATTACGGTGAGAGGGAAATCAAGGCAAAGGTCTGTCTGGATACCCTCGAGAGCGAATCCGCATCGCTGACATACGAGCAGCAGAACCAGCTGTATGCCGGGGTTTCGGCGGATTATGCCATGCTCACTACAAAGAAAGCCCGCTACGATGCCGTGCGGGAAGACCCTTATTATAACGCCCTTCAGCTCAAATATGCCGAGGCCATCACCTGCCACAAATCGCAGGGAGGGCAGTGGGGCTGTGTTTTCATAGACAGCCCTTTCTGGCAG
>CAMNAD010000058.1 GCA_946530505.1 uncultured Bacteroidales bacterium | reverse complement strand
GTGTTTTAAAAATTACTATCTTGCAGAAAATTAACGGAATATGGCTATTGGTATTCATTTCGGTAAAGTCGCCGGCAGTTCCGCTACTGCCGACGCGCTTTTCGGGCGCAGCAAGTGGTGGGGATTCCCGGATATGCCGGAAGATCTGGAGTATCCGGAAGTACCGGTTCGCGATGAGTATGTCGACGAAGACGGGAAGGATGCCGTCGACGAGTACGACGATCCCCTGACCTTCATCTGCCAGATACGCTGCTCGGACCTTGCGCCCCTTGATCCCAAGGGTGTCCTACCTCACGAGGGCATGCTGTATTTCTTCGGTGCGCTCGACTACTTCCTCGGCAACCTCGATGCCGCCCTTTCCCCAGGCATGGGGGAGTGGGAAGCACCGTATTTCAAGGTGCTGTATTCTCCGACCTGCGACAATCTCCATACTCACAGCATTTTATATGATGATGGCAGCGAGGCGTGCCTGCCTGCCGTGGGCTTGTCTTTTGCACCTGTGGGTTCGATGGACGATGGTTTCCGCCTGCTCGGAAAACCTTTCTTCGAGGAGGTGCAGCAGGATTTGCCGGGGATGATTTCGCTGCTTCAAATCGACGGCAACGACGATTGGGACCTGCGTTTCTTCGACTGCGGGATGCTGAACTTCCTCATCTCTCCCGCCGACCTTGCCGCCCGCCGCTGGGATGCTGTGCGCTGCTATCTGCATTCGGCATAACTGCCGAATGCAGATGTTGTCTTTTCAGGGGCTCTGCCCCTAAAGTACCCCGCGGCTCCCGGGCTTAGTCCTGCGGACCGCCCTCCGCCGTTCGCGCTGATGCGCTCATAACTGCCGAATGCAGATACGAAATTGGCCGATTTGTTTTCAGCATCTCGCTGAATATCAACACTTTGACTGACCGGCGAATGGTACAGAGACACTCCGTCGATGAGAGGGCGGGCATAGGAGCCGGTTATCACGACGCGGATGCGCCGGGTGCGGCATTCCGGGATGCGGAGGAGCCGCTTGTATCCGATGGTGGTTCCTTCGGCGATTGTTTTCCAACCGGCATCGTTTTCTGGGATCTGGATGACGAAAGAACTGATACGCTGTCCGCGGGAGATGTTTTCGCGCAGTTCTACAACGTCGAATGTCCGCATTTCCGGAAGTTCCAGTTCCACGCATAACGGTTTGCACGCCACCCCGGCCATATCACCAACGCGCCGCACTTTCACGACGGCTCCGTCTGCCAGGTCAAGCCCGAACACGGCTTCCCGCCAGTCGCGGAACTCCATCAGCCTCAGCGAATCCACTTCGCAGATACGTCCGCGTGTGTCCGGAGGCACATTCAACAACAGCAGGGCATTCCTTCCCACACTCGAAAACCAGATGTCAGCCAGCTGCTCCACGCTCTTCACCGAAGAATTCTCGCTCTCCTTCCAGAACCAGCCGGGGCGGATGGAAACGTCGACCTCGGCGGGAATCCAGTGCGCGCCGTGCACATTCCCGCATTGCAGGGTGTCCCGCGGAGGCGCGCCGGCACCGGGAGTAAACCCTTCCGTGTCCAGCCGGCTCCAATTGGTCTCGCCGGCAATCCCGCGCTCGTTCCCCATCCAGCGGCATCCGGGCCCCACGTCGCTGAACATGATGGCCTGCGGACTCAGGCGCCGTACCACCGAATGAAAAAGAGGCCAGTCATATTCCTGCTTCTTGCCGGAAGGACCCTCGCCGCAGGCTCCGTCGAACCACTGTTCGAACACCTCGCCGTAGTTCGAGTGCACCTCCTCCAAAGCCGTGGCGAACACCTTGTTATATTCCGGAGTGCCATAGGCGGGATGGTTCCTGTCCCAGGGCGAGACATACACCCCGAACTTCAGTCCGTATTCCCTGCAGGCCGCGGAAAGCTCGGCCAGCACATCTCCCTTGCCGCCGCGCCAGCAACTCTGCGCAACGGTATGGGTGCTGGTGGATGAAGGCCATAGGCAGAATCCGTCGTGATGCTTGGCGGTGAGGATTATCCCCTTCATGCCGGCGTCCCGGGCGATCCGCGCCCACTGCCGGCAGTCCAGGTCCGTGGGGCAGAAGATATCTTCCGCCTCCGTGCCGTCTCCCCATTCAGCACCGCTGAAAGTGTTGGGGCCGAAGTGCACGAACATGTTGTATTCCATCTTCTGCCATTCGAGCTGGGCCTCGCTCGGCACTGGGCCGTACGTGCGTGAGCAGCCGGGAAGCAGCATGGCAGCCAGAAGTCCGGCAGAAGCCGCAAGGCCGGGGTGGCGAAGCAGAGAAAAGAGGGCCGTCATATCAGTAAACCAGTTTTCTGAAGTTCTTCACCCTGTGGAAGGTCACCAGATTGCCATCGTGCGCATTGCGGGCATTCATGTCGCCGGAGCGGCTGACAATGAAAATGTCGCTGCCGCTGATGATCATGGTAGCATAGTGGCGCGCGGCGTTGTCGGCAGGCCCGACGGCCACCAGGCCCGCGAAGGTCCAGCGTATGAGGTCGGGCGAATACGAAAGGGCCAGCCTGCGCCGCTGGTTCATCCTCCCGTCTATCTGCGAATGCAGCAGCCAGTAGAGTTTGCTTGCAGGATCGTAGACAACATGGAACTTGAGGTCTCCGCCCGGAATGTGGGTGAACAGCACATCTCCTTCATTCTTGTGCAGTCGGCTTATCTCCAGTCGTCCATCAGGAAGGATGGAGCCTTTCAGCATTACTCCGATGTCCGGCCAGCCGGTAGCAGCTCGGGCCATCAGCACCACCGAGTTAGGCTCGTAGAGGGGGTTCTTCTCGTCATAGATGCGCACCACATTGGTTTCCAGCATCCCGGCGTGCCCCGGTGCAACTACGGGAATCCCCGAAGGCCGCGCCGCCTCCATGTCCGCATCCGGATTATACAATTCAGAAAAAGTCCAGTTCTCCGCCAGGGTGAGATCCGCCGTTTCGTCGGCCTGCATCAGCACCGGGCCGACACCGGGCCAGGGATGCCCGTCTGCAACCCATTTCTCGTACACCAGCGTCACTTTGCCCTCATGCACGTCCACCGCGGTGCAGCTCTGATGCCAGCGCGGCTCCGGGCATAGCACCGCCGGCTCGCTCCAGCTCTGGCCGTTGTCGTCGCTGCGCGTTATCAGCAGCCTGCCGGAATGCCCTATCATATATAGGGAAGTGCCCGCTTTGAAGAGGATTTCGTGCATCATGGGGATGCGGGCTCCGGAGTCGTGCCAGCTGCGCCCGCGGTTGTCCGAGAGCAGCACCCGTATCTGGTTGCCGGCCTTGTAGTCGCCGAAATCGGAAGTGGGGCCGTCGAGCTTGAAAGTGCCCGGCCCGCCATAATCGACCGACACCACAAAACGTCCGTCGAAACCCTCCACGATGCCGGGCGTGTACAGGAAAATGCTGTCGCTGCAGGGGGACGAGGCGATGACTTTCTCGTCGGCGACTATGTGCGCAGGGCGGCTGCAGGCAGCAAGCAGCAATGCCAATAATACCAAGCGTTTCATATTTCCAAATATAGTCATTAAATTTGTGTGTATGAAAAAATTCGCCCTTCTTCTGGCTGTTATGCTCTGTGCATGCAGCCCACAGGCTCCGGCCGGCCTTTCGCTGAAAGACGTTGACGCGCTTTTCGCGGATCCGCCCGCCGACTGCAGGCCCTTTGTGCGCTGGTGGTGGAACGGCGACAGGGTGGAAGAAGGCGAACTTGTGCGGGAGCTGCATCTCCTGAAAGAAGCGGGCATCGGCGGGGTTGAGATAAATCCCATCGCCTTCCCTTATGGGGGAGATACCACCGGCACGCGGGAACTGCTGTTGGCCTCCGAGGAATGGACGGAGCTGTTCCGGAAGACCTGCGAGGAGGCGGCCGGCCTTGGGATGCAGTGCGACCTTTTGCTCGGCTCCGGATGGCCATTCGGCGCGGAGTATCTTCCCATGGAGGAGAGGGCATCGGTGATGCTTACGAACGCAATTCCGCTCGAGGGCGGCATCCGCTTCGAGACCACGGCCGACGCGCTCTGCAAGGCGGTGGATCCCGGGGTGACCGTCCCGAACCCCGAGCGCAGGTACACCCTTGAGAAGCTCCTGCTCGCGCCTGATCCGATTTCAGATATATCCGAGGCGGAGGATGTCAGCGGCCTGCTGAGCGATGGGCACCTGGTGCTGGATGTTCCCGCAGGCCCGCACTACCTCTACGCACTGGTCCGCTACGACTCCTTCGCATGCGTTATAAACGGTGCGCCCGGAGCTGCAGGCAGCATACTAAACCATTTGGATGCCGAGGCCGTACGCAGATATCTTGACCATCAGGCAGATGCCATAGAGCATCGCATCGGTCCTCTGCGCAATTACCTGCGCTCCTTCTTCGTGGACAGCATGGAGCTCGAAGGATGCAACTGGTGCGCCGATATGCCGGAGGAATTCCTCCGCAGGCGCGGGTACGACCTCATGCCCTGGCTTCCGTTCACCATGTTCAAGGTAGGGCGTCTGGGCGAAGCGATAGACTATAACTACGGCGCTGCCAAGAGTCCGGAATTCGCGGAGAAAGTGAACCGCGTGCGCTTCGATTTCGAACTGACGAAAGCGGAGCTCCTGCACGAAAGATATACCAGCACCTTCCTTGCATGGTGCCGGAAGAAGGGCGTGAAATCCCGCGCACAGGCTTATGGGAGAGGCTTTCTGCCTTTGGAATCCTCGCTGGGATACGACATCCCCGAAGGCGAGTCCTGGACCACCAACTGGCTGCGCCACCGCCTTGGGGAGGAGATGGGAGACGCGGACTACCGCCGCGGCCGCGGGTACACCATGATAAACAAGTATGTCAGTTCCGCGGCGAACCTCTGCGGCAGGCGCGAGGTGAGTTCGGAGGAGATGACCAACACATACAGGGTTTTCAGCACTTCGCTGGAACTGTTGAAGATAGGCTCCGACATGGGAGCGTTCTCCGGCACCACCCACCCCGTCTGGTCCGGCTACAACTACTCTCCTCCGCAGGCCGCCTTCCCCGGCTGGGTGCAGTACGGGAGCTACTCTCACGAAAATAACCCATGGTGGCCATACTGGCGTCTGCTGAACGACTACCGCGCCCGCGTCAGCCTCTTCCTGCGCAATGCGGACATGGTCACGGACATCGCCATACTCCCCGCGAATTACGACCTGTGGACGTCCCTCGGGGTGCAGACCGACCCCTTCCCCTGGTACTTGAACGTGCCATGGACCTCGCTGATATGGGAGGCGGTGCACAAGAACGGCGGCGGTGCGGATTATCTGAGCGACAAGGTGCTGGCGGCCTGCAAAGTGCGCGGCGGTCGGCTCTTCCATGGGCCAAAGAGTTACGGGGTACTGATTCTGCCGGAGGTGCATGGTCTTACGGAAGAAGCGCTTGGCGTGCTGGAGAGTTTTGTGCGTAGTGGCGGGCGGGTGTTCTGCATAGGATGCCGCCCGGACAGATCGCTGGGATTCAAGGATTTCGAGGCGAGGGATGCTGCTCTCAAGGCTCGCGTGACGGCGCTGGCGAAGGCCTTCCCGGATCGTCTTGTGCAGCTTCCGGTAGCAGAGGACAACGCCTGGCTCGAGTGGTATGCCGATGTGCAGGAAAGCTACGGCCTGCCGCACGCGCTGAACATCTCCACCCCCGACCGCTTCCTTCTCCAGAACCATTACAGGATGGATGACGGTACGCACTTCTTCCTGCTGAGCAATGTGAGTCTGTCTGAGGAGCATACGAGCTCCCTGCTGTTCGACGCGTCCGTGACGGGCGGCCGGCCGTGCTGGGTGTTCGACGCTGCTTCCGGACTCCGGTATTCAATTGACGGTGAGGTTCTTGCGGATGGATCCTTCCGCTGCTCGCTGTCTCTTGGCCCTTCGCAGACGCTGATCCTTGCATTCGGTGATCTGCCCGCCGGCCGGCAGCCGCTGCCTTCCTCCTCCGCCATCCCTGCCTGGCAGCCGCTGCCTGCGGTTCCGGACGACGCTGTTGAGGTCGGGGACTGGTCCGTGCGCCTGCAGAACCCCCTTTGCAGCTTTGAAACTTCTTTGCATATGCCTGGCCTGCAGGACCTTCAGGAAATCTTCCCATCTTTCTCCGGGCAGGCGGATTATTCCACCGTGATCACTTTCGCGGATGGTGCCGTCCTGCCCCGGTTTATCGATCTGGGGAAGGTCTGTGAGATAGCGACTCTGAAAGTAAACGGGGTGGAGGCCGGCACGCGCTGGTTCGGGCGTCCCGTATTCGATATTTCCGGCCTGCTGCATCCCGGCGAGAATACCCTGGAGGTGAGCGTCCGGACTCTTATCTGCAATTATATGTTGTCGATGCCGGAGAATCCGGTGGTGCGGCGCTTTATGACAGGGCCAAAGAAGGGGCAGAGCCCCGTGCCGTCCGGTCTGCTCGGCCCTGTGCTTTTATATTGACGCTATGAAGAAGATTTTTATCCTACTGCTGCTATCCTGCACCCTTTCTGCGCAGGCGCAGGTGTGGCACGATGCCACCAAGATGCATGTTTACGGCAAGGCCGTTGAGGACACCTACGCGCCCTTCGCCCGTTTCCCTGCCGATATCGATTCGCTGGCGCGCAAGGACCTGCAGTATCTGGGCCGCGACGCCGCCGGCCTCTATGTGCAGTTCCGCACGGATTCCCCCTCCGTGCACGTCCGCTGGAAATCCGTCAAGCGCATCGCCCTTTCGCACATGAGCTCCGTGGGTTCGAGGGGGGTGGACCTCTATGCCCGACGTGACGACGGCTGGCGTTTCGTGGGGAGCGCGCGGCCTGCCCTGGATTATCTGGAAACCACCCGCTGCATAGTCAAGGAGATGTCGGCCGGGTATAAGGAGTTCCGGATGTATCTGTCTCTGTATGACGGCGTTTCGGAGTTGGAGATAGGCACCGACCCCGGATACGAGTTTATCCCGGAGGAGGATCTGCACCGGGCGCCGCCGGTGGTGATGTACGGCACATCCATCCTGCAGGGAGGATGCGTCTCGCGTCCCGGGATGGCCTTCACCAACATCCTCGGCCGCTGGCTGGACCGCGAGGTGGTGAACCTCGGTTTCAGCGGCAACGCCCGCCTCGACCCGGAAGTGGCGCAGTTGATGGCGCGGGTGGAGAATCCGGCCGTGTTCGTGCTGGACAACGTGCCCAACTGCTCCGCGGAAATCATCCTGGAGCGCGGCGAGGCCTTCGTGCGTATCCTGCGTGAGGCGCACCCCGATGTGCCTGTGGTGTTCGTGGAGATGGCGCATTATTCCCACGACTGGGTGAGTGCCTCTTCTTTTGAGGACGTCGAGGCTCGCAATGCCGCCTTCCGCACTGTGTATGAGAGCCTTGAGGCTGCCGGATACAAGGGCCTGCATTACGTTTACGGTTCCGTGCTGAACGGCACCGACGGCGAAGCCACTGTCGATTACGTCCACACTACCGATCTGGGCCAGACACGCTATGCCTGCGTGCTGTACCCCCTGCTGAAGGAGTTATGCCGGCAGCACGGTGGCGCTTAAAGTGCTGAGTAGTAGAGGATTAGCTGGTAGTGCCTTCCCGGTTATCCAGGAAGGCACTATAGTTCAAACCATTAACAATCACCACATTATCCGCCACTATTCGCCGCCTGTCAATCGCAGATACTTCTTTAGTTGCCTTATGCTGGCGTGCGTTTCCATGACCAGATCGCAAAGCAGATTCGCTCTCTGGTCGTCGGGAAGCCAAAGTGCGGATTTCGGATTGTCGATTCCGTGATACTTTTTCAGGGCTTTAGGTATTTCCAGATATGGGATATGACTTCCTGGGACAAAATCCTCTTTGATGTCATATTCGCTGCCTTGGTTGGAAGCAAAAGCAAGGCAGGCGGTATCATATGAATTGTCGTAATAAGAGAACAACTTTTCGTAGTCAATGCAGTTGTATGAAACAATAATGTAATCGATAAGTTGTTGTCTTTCAACACCGTCCAATTCGGAGAACCATCTTCCCAGCCAGTTGTATTCCAGGGGGACGCCCGCTTTGGAATAATAGTCAACCATCTTGATTATCCTTCGGAATGCTTTGCTAGCCTCTTTGTGGACCAAAGGCTCGGAGAAAGGATGTTTCGATTTTGCGTATGCCAGAAAAGTCCATCGGTAATTCTCTGCTCTAGAGCAAAGTTTCTTTTCTCCGGCATTGTTGTAAAGGTACGAAGCACAAGTCCGGATCGCCTTGCCTCCTTTTTTCTCTGCAGATCCGAAAGCCTTGTGGAATACCCTCCCGGATGAATGAATGCTGGCATTAAGGGCCAAAGCATACTGGGATGTAGAATCTCTCATGAAATCGCTCACCTTTTCCCGCCTGTCGGCATCGGCCATGATGTGGAAGTGATCTTGCATGGGAGCGATACCATACAATCTGACCTTGCGTTTTCTTGCTTGGCAGCATATGGTAGTGAAAAACACCAGATAATCCGAAACGGTATAGAAAAGCAGAAAGCCGTTTTCGGTTTTCTGGTAAAGATGTAAGGCAGTGTCATGATTGTAGTTCCGACCCTTCATATCTCTCAGTTTTATGTCGACTACAAATATGCAATATTGTTTACAGAAATCCAAATGGTGGCGCTTAAAATGTTGAGCAGCAGGCGATTGAGGGGTAGTGCCTTCCCGGTTAACCGGGAAGGCACTATAGTTCAAACCATTAACAATCACCACATTATCCGCCACTATTCG
>CAMNAD010000057.1 GCA_946530505.1 uncultured Bacteroidales bacterium | reverse complement strand
TGCCGGCGCACGACAGCCGTGACTACGCCTTTGCAAAGAAGTTCGGCCTGCCCATCATTCCGCTTATCGAAGGCGCCGACGTGAGTGAGCAGAGTTTCGATGCCAAGGAAGGAATAATGATCAATTCCGGCTTCCTGAACGGAATGAATGTTAAGGATGCCATCGAAGCAGCCAAGGATTATGTAGAGGCGCATGGCCTCGGGCACAGGAAGACGAATTATCGGCTCCGGGATGCCATTTTCAGCCGTCAGCGCTACTGGGGAGAACCTTTCCCCATCTATTACAAAGACGGCATCGCGACCCCTGTTCCCGATGAGGAACTGCCTCTTGTGCTGCCCGAAATCGAGACTTACAAGTCGAAAAACGGAGAACCTCCGCTCGCACGTGCCAAGGACTGGAATTACAAGGGACATCCCCTCGAAACCAGCACAATGCCCGGATTCGCAGGCTCCAGCGCATACTACCTGCGTTATATGGATCCCCACAACGACCATGCCCTTGTCAGTGCCGAAGCTGATAAATACTGGAGGAATGTGGACCTTTATGTGGGTGGAACCGAGCATGCTACCGGCCATCTTATCTACTCTCGTTTCTGGAACAAGTTCCTTTACGACCTCGGGTATGTCTGCGAGGATGAACCTTTCCGCAAACTGGTCAATCAGGGGATGATCCAGGGGCGTTCCAACTTCGTCTACAGGATTGTGGGCACGAACAAATTCGTCTCCCTCGGGCTCAAGGACCAGTACGACACCACCGAAATCCATGTGGATATCAACATTGTCCATAACGACCGTCTGGACCTCGAAGCCTTCAAGGCGTGGAGGCCAGAGTACAATGATGCAGAATTCATACTCGAGAACGGTGAGTACATCTGCGGCTGGGCTGTCGAGAAGATGAGCAAGAGTATGTACAATGTCGTCAATCCCGATGACATCTGCGATAGCTACGGTGCGGATACCCTGCGCCTTTACGAAATGTTCCTCGGCCCTGTGGAGCAGAGCAAGCCATGGGATACCAAGGGAATAGACGGTGTCAACAGGTTCCTGCGCAAATTCTGGCGCCTCTTCTACGACAGGGAGAATTTCCTTGTAAGCGATAAGAAGGCCAGTGCAAAGGAACTCAAGGCCCTTCACAAGCTCATAGGCAAAGAGCAGGAAGACATTGAAGCTTTCTCCTACAATACGACCATCAGCGCATTCATGATAGCAGTGAATGAGTTGACTGAGCTCAAGTGCAGTTCCCGCGAGGTGCTCGAACCTCTGGTTGTCCTGCTTTCGCCTTTCGCCCCTCATATGGCGGAGGAACTCTGGGAACGCCTCGGGCATTCCGACAGTGTTACACGCGCCACCTTCCCCGAATACAATGAGGCCCTCACAGTTGAGGACAGTGTCACTTACCCTGTATCTTTCAACGGCAAGACGCGCTTTATGGTGGATATGCCCAAGAGCGCTTCTGCTGCAGATGTCGAGGCTCAGGTCCGTGCTATGGAGCAGACGGCCAAGTATGTCGGAGACCAGAATATAGTCAAGGTGATCGTGGTGCCAGGACGAATCGTAAACATTGTCTTGAAATGAAAGTAAAAGTAATCGACGCCATCAAGGACTATCTTGATATGACGGTGGCCGTGCTGATCGTTACGATAGCTTGGGAGTGTTTTATGATTCCCAACGGGATGTCGGCAGGTGGTCTTATGGGTCTTTGCGCCGTAATAGAATATGCCACCAATGGCGTCATCATAGCGTCGTATTCTTATTTTGTGATCAATGTCCTGCTCATCGGACTTGCCGTGATTGCCTTTGGCATAGGATTCGGTGCCCGTACGCTCTATTGCATCCTGATGCAGACAGTGATGCTGAAACTGTTCGCCATGCCGGGAATGCAGTGGATGCAGGCAGTCCCCGGGAATTTCTTCTACATTCCCGAGAAGGTGATGATTCCGGTTATCGCCGGTGTGCTGGAGGCAGTCGGAATCGGGCTGACCATCCGCAAGGGCGGAAGCACCGGAGGCACTGACATCATCGCTCTGATTGTCAACAAATACTGGCCGGTATCCCTGAGCAAGATGTTTCTCATTACGGACTTCTTCATCATCACATCCATCCTCTTCCTCCCCGGCAAGGTTTTCGGCGATATGGTATACGGCTATATCATGATGGCCGCCTATGCACTTGTGATAGATTATGTCGTGGTTGGTGACCGGGGCGCCGTCCAGTTGCTGGTGTTCTCGTCCAGACACAGTGAAATCGCGGATTTCATCATTCACAAGATGGACCGGGGAGTCACAGTACTGAAGGCAATCGGATGGTATACCAAACAGGAAAAGGATGTCCTGCTGCTCCTTATGCGCCGCAACGAGTTGCCGGAGCTTTCCAGAAAGATAAAAGAGCTCGACGATCATGCGTTTATGACGGTGAATCCTGTAGGCAGTGTTTATGGAGAAGGTTTCGAGGAAATCAAGGCTGGTATAACAAGCAGAAAAAAGAAAAAGCAAGATGGCAACACTTAAAAAAAATATAGGGCACACCATACGCGATTACGCAATGGTAACGCTGGGCATTCTGCTCTTTGTACTCGGATGGAGTATTTTTCTGGTACCCAACAATCTTGTCGGCGGAGGAGTCACCGGCGTGTCGGCTATACTCCAGTACGCCACTCACGGTGTAATCAAGATTGGCTATTCCTATTTCGTGGTGAACGCAGCCCTTATCATTGCGGCAATGTTCGTTCTGGGATTCGGTTTCGGATGGAAGACCATCTATGCCACGATCCTGGCTTCGATCGGTCTCAATATATTCCAGGACGTCATTCCTATGGATTTCATCCAGGCCATCGCTCTTGACAACGGCAAACTTATGAGCACCATAATGGGCAGCATTATGGTTGGAGTAGGTATCGGATTCACTATGATTGCGGGGGGAAGTACCGGCGGAACCGATATCATTGCCCTGATGGTGAACAAGTACCGCAATGTATCTCCCGGCAGGCTCATTCTTTATATGGATGTCGTCATCATCCTGTCCTCCCTGCTGGTGCCGTCTTTCACTCCGGAAGGGGAGTTGCTGCCTTTTGTGGAGAAACTTACAAACGTCGTTTACGGTTTCATCCTGATTACCATCAACAGCACCGTACTCGACCTCGTCATCTCCGGCTCGCGTCAGAGCGTACAGCTTTTCATACTCTCGAAGCATTATGCCGAAATAGCCGATTCCATTACCAAGGAACTCCACAGGGGTGTTACGGTGCTTGACGGCAAAGGCTGGTACACCAAGGAGAATACCGAGGTGCTTATGGTGCTTACAAGGAAGACAGACCTCAATCTTCTGCTTCGTTATATCAAAGCCATCGATCCTGACGCTTTTCTGTCCGTTTCTTCGGTTACAGGCGTCTATGGAAAGGGTTTTGATGCTATAAAGAAGAAGTAGGTAGCAAGGTAGGTACGAACTGTTTTCGTATCGGAAACATATTTTTTTGGATTTTACCCCCGCTCAGGACTACCACCTGCGTGGGGATTTGTTTTATATTGCCGGCACCAAAACACAAGTGATATGAAAAGATTCATAACCGCTCATCTGGCCTTGAGGTTCCTGCCTTTGCTCATGCTGGGCATAATGACCCTCGTCGAGTATTTGTTCTATACGGGGGATGGCAGGTCTTATCGTTTCTGCTGTTATCTGCTCTCTTCTGCGGTGGCTTTCCTGGCCTACCCGCTTACAAGGGAGGAGTTGTCGGAAAATGCCCGGTTCATAATACCGGCATCTGTGTATTTCCTGATTGCAGGCTTCTTCCAGAAAGGGGAGGAAAGTTCCACGTACCTCTTTGTGTATCCAAGTGCCGCTATGATAGTGGCCTTTCAGACCTGGATGGTGCTGGCAAAGTACAGGAAGCCTGTGGAATTGTTCCGCAAAGATGCAGTCTGGTGTTATGCCGAAGAGGATTCACGGACATTCTATTCGCTTGTGACCCTCGCTCTGATACTCGCGCTCCTTATATTGCAGTTCAATAACATTTTGCAGGAAAACTGCCGTTACCTGCTTGCTTCGCTTCTGCTTCTCAACTATGTATTATACATGAGGGCGAGGTCCGGCAGGACGCATATCCTGAACCGCAAGAAAGAACGGCGCATCCAGACGCTCCTGCTCTCCGGAGGGAATATGTCGGAGGTTCTTCCTGAGGTGGAGAATGCCATTCTGGCGAAAGCCTACAAACGTATCGAGCAGTTTATGCACGACCATAAGCCATATCTTGACGACAGGATGACACTGGAGAGAATGTCGGAGCTGCTCAAGATAAACAAGGTCTACATAAGCCGCGCCGTGAACAAGTTCACCAGCCGTAATTTCCGTCAGTACCTGAATTGGCACAGGGTGCTGTATTCTATCGAGTTGATGAGGTCGGACCCGTGGCTGAAGGTAATAGAACTCGCTTTTATGTGCGGATTCCATTCACAGGTAACATATAATATGTGTTTCAAGATGTTCATGAACGAAACGCCGTCCGATATGCTTACCCGTCTCAGGCTTCAGCAACCCCGTCCGGAAGTTTCCACGATTGAGGTAAGGCTGCCACAAAACGAAGTTCATCCTTCCTGACAGGATGAACGAGCCTGATGCTGTGGGCCTGAAGGCATATACCTCCGTCCGGATTGGAACGTGGGGCGCCGTACTTGAGATCGCCCTTGATAGGGCAGCCCATATGGGAGAGTTGGCAGCGGATCTGGTGATGCCGGCCTGTAAGCAGCTCTACTTCAAGAAGGTGATAACGCTCTGTGTCGGCAATATGCCTGTAGCGCAGCCTGGCCAGTTTGGCCTTGGGTCCGGGTTTCCTTGTGATGAAGCTTTTGTTGAGGCGTTCGTTTCGTTCCATCCAGTCTTCCAGCAGGCCTTCTGGTTCTGTGGGAGCCGAGCAGCACAAGGCCAGGTATGTCTTGTGTACGTCACCGTCACGGAACATGGCATTCAGCCTTTCCAGCGCCTTGGATGTCTTTGCGAATATGCATAGACCGCACACCGGCCTGTCCAGGCGGTGGGGGACGCCCATAAAAACCTTGCCGGGTTTGGCATCCCTCATGGCGATGAATGCCTTGAGGGTTTCACTGAGGGCTTCATCCCCGGTTTTGTCGCCCTGCACTATCTCTCCCGCCTTCTTGTCGAACACAAGGAGGTGATTGTCTTCGTATACGATGCGGGACGCGATGTCATCGTATTCGGTATTATCCAGGCTGCGGTATTCCATATTTGCGGCAAAGATAATGACAATTTGTCAGAAATATGCCGATGGCACAGCTTTCGTTATATGGAAAAGCGTCGCCGCAAGGTGACAGAAGCAAACAGAAAAACAAAAAAAAGACAAATATTATGGGAAAAATCATCGGAATCGACCTCGGAACCACGAATAGTTGCGTGGCGGTCATGGAAGGCAATCAGCCTACCGTAATCATCAATAACGAAGGCCAGCGTACCACGCCTTCGGTTGTAGCATTCACCGACGACGGCGAGCGTAAAGTGGGTAATCCCGCAAAGCGTCAGGCCATCACCAATCCTAAGAATACAGTATTCAGCATCAAACGCTTCATGGGTGAGACTTACGACCAGGTCGGCCGTGAGACCGCACGTGTGCCTTACAGCGTAGTAAAGGGCGAGAACAATACTCCCCGCGTCGACATCAACGGGCGTCTCTACTCTCCTCAGGAAATCAGCGCCATCATCCTTCAGAAGATGAAGAAGACTGCCGAGGATTATCTCCGTCAGCCTGTCACCGAAGCCGTCATCACAGTTCCTGCATACTTCTCTGATTCCCAGAGGCAGGCAACCAAGGAAGCCGGACAGATTGCCGGTCTCGAAGTGAAGCGTATCATCAATGAGCCTACCGCAGCAGCCCTTGCATACGGCCTCGACAAGAAGAACAAGAATATGAAGGTCGCAGTTTACGATCTTGGCGGCGGCACCTTCGATATTTCCATCCTGGAACTCGGCGACGGCGTGTTCGAGGTCAAGTCCACCAACGGTGACACGCACCTCGGCGGTGACGATTTCGACCAGGTCATCATCGACTGGCTCGCAAGCGAATTCGCATCTGAAAACAGCGGAATCGACCTCAAGAAAGATCCTATGGCTCTCCAGCGTCTCAAAGAGGCTGCCGAGAAGGCCAAGATCGAACTCTCGAACCAGACCAGCACCGAAATCAATCTGCCTTACATCACCGCAGTCGACGGTGTACCCCGCCACCTTGTGAAGAGCCTCACCCGCGCCAAATTCGAAGCTCTCTGCGACAATCTGTTCCAGCGCAGCATCGAACCTTGCCGCAAGGCCCTGCAGGATGCTCACCTGAATACCTCCGACATCGACGAAGTCCTGCTCGTCGGCGGTTCTACACGTATCCCCAAGATACAGGAACTCGTGAAGCAGTTCTTCGGCAAGGAGCCCAACAAGAGCGTCAACCCCGACGAGGTCGTCGCTATCGGCGCCTCCATCCAGGGCGGTGTGCTCGCTGGCGATGTGAAGGATGTGCTCCTTCTCGACGTCACTCCTCTTAGCCTGGGTATCGAAACCCTGGGCGGAGTCATGACCAAACTGATCGAGAGCAACACCACCATCCCTGTGCATAAGGAGCAGGTGTTCAGCACCGCTGCCGACAATCAGCCTTCTGTAGAGATCCGCGTGCTCCAGGGCGAGCGCCCCATGGCTAAAGACAACAAGCAGATAGGAATCTTCCACCTCGACGGCATCGCTCCTGCTCCGCGTGGCGTCCCTCAGATCGAGGTTTCCTTCGACATCGATACCAACGGTATCTTGAGCGTATCTGCAAAGGACAAATCTACCGGCAAGGAGCAGCACATCCGCATTGAGGCATCCAGCGGACTTAGCGAGGACGAAATCAAGCGTATGCGCGACGAGGCCAAGGCCAACGAAGATGCCGACAAGGCCGCAAAGGAGCGTGTAGACAAGATCAACAATGCCGACGCCCTTTGCTTCCAGGCAGAGAAGTTCCTCAAGGACAACGGCGACAAGGTGCCCGCAGACGTGAAGGCCGAGGTCGAAAGCAACCTGAATCCTCTCAAGGAGGCCGTCAAGAATCAGAATATCGCCGACATCGACCGCTACTCCGAGGCTCTCAGCAAGGCATTCGAGAAGATGTACCAGGCAGGTGCACAGGCCGGTCAGGCGGGCCCTCAGGGCGGATTTGACCCTAACCAGGGCGGCCCTCAGGGTGGCCCTCAGGGACCCGGCCCGGACTACGGCGGCAGCAACGGCCCTGATGAACAGTAATCATCAGACGATATAGATTGGTTCCCGTATACAAAAATGACATTTTGTATACGGGAACATTTTTGTTGATAACTATTGCCATTTTGTTGATAAGTCTGGGAAAAAGACCTTTCAACATTTCGATTATTTCCGTAAATTTGTGTCCTGTTGTTGGCAAGTAGTATATTATATATCAGATGAGCAAAGTTGCAGTTATAATGGGAAGCGCAAGTGATTGGGATGTAATGTCCGCCGCCTGCGCAACTCTTGACGATTTCGGCATTTCCTACGAAAAGAAAGTGCTCAGCGCCCATCGCAACCCGGGCCCGCTTGCAGACTATGTCAAGGCGGCTCCAGGCAACGGCACCGAAGTTATCATTGCCGGTGCGGGAGGCGCAGCGCATCTGCCCGGAGTGATTGCCGCCCTCACCACCTTGCCCGTCATAGGCGTGCCGGTAAAGTCGAAGGCACTGAACGGGCTGGACTCCCTGCTCTCCATCGTACAGATGCCCTCAGGCATTCCGGTTGCCACAATGGCTATAGACGGAGCCAAAAATGCCGCTCTCTACGCTGTCGCGATTCTTGCACTGAAAGACAGCGGCCTGTCCGACAAACTGCAGGAATTCCGCAAGCAGCAAAGCGACAAAGTACTGAATACAACCCTATAACCACATGCCCACCCCGCACCCTGCGCCGGTGGGCATGCGCTTTATAAGAATATGAGCAACAAACGATTATTCGTAGAAAAGAAAAAGCAGTTCGGCGTTGAGGCGGAAAGCCTGCGCTCCGAGTTCAACGAGAACCTTTCCCTTGCACTGGGCACGCTGCGTCTTATCAATGTTTACGACCTTTTCGGTTTTTCTGACGAACTGGTGGAGAAATGCCGGTACAGCGTGTTCGGTGAAACCGTCACGGACACGGTCAGCGACAGCATGGATCTTGAAGGGAAGAAATACCTTGCCGTAGAGTATATCCCCGGGCAGTTCGACCAGAGGGCTTCTTCTGCGGTCGACTGCGTGCACCTTATCGACCCTTCGGCGGACATCCGTATCAAAAGCGCCCGCCTGCTGGTGTTCGACGACAGCCTCCCGCAGGCAGATCTCGACCGTATTGCTCATTATTTCATCAATCCGGTTGAATGCCGCCGCAAGGACCTTGGCGTCCTCAGTCTGAACGAGCAGGCCGACGTGAAGCCGCTCGAGGACCTTACCGGTTTCACCGGGATGCCGGAAAGCGAGTTCGCCGCCTTCTGCAAGTCGCACGGGCTCGCAATGAACGCCGACGACCTGCGCGAAGTGGTGAATTATTTCAGAAAAGAGGGCCGGGATCCTTCCGAAACAGAACTCCGCATTCTGGACACTTACTGGAGCGACCACTGCCGTCACACCACCTTTTCCACCGAGATCGAGGAGATCTCAATCGATGACTCCTTCAT
>CAMNAD010000056.1 GCA_946530505.1 uncultured Bacteroidales bacterium | reverse complement strand
CGCAGCCGAGTAGCAATGCCGCCGCGGAGAGAGCCAAGAGTAATTTATTCATAATAAGTTGGTTATGAGTTTTTAATAGCTTTGGTGTAGTCGTAAAATACAATCCAAATATATAAATAATGCGGGACATTTACAATGAAAAACCCTTAAATTAATTTATATTTGCAATCTATGGTAGTTGGAGAAATTATTTCAGCGATCGAGCGCGTGGCGCCCCTTCGCTATCAGGACGAATGGGATAATTCAGGTTTGCAGGTCGGCTTTCCGGCGGCGGAAGTTAAGAAAGTTCTTGTGTGCCTGGATATTACAGAAGCAGTGGTCGATGAGGCCGCGAGCTTTGGCTGCGAAATGATAGTGTCCCACCATCCGCTGCTTTTCCGTGCCCTTAAGCAAGTGAGCGACAGTACTTACCAGCAGAGATGCGTGTGCAGCGCCCTCTCGAAGGGGATTGCCATTTATTCGGCCCACACCAGCCTTGACAACGCCCCCGGCGGCGTGAATTTCGAGATTGCCGGGCGCATCGGTCTGACGGACCTGGAGTGGCTGCAGCCCAAAGACGGCGAAGATGCAGGTTCGGGGGTAATCGGCCTGCTGCCCGATCCGGAAGTTGACAAGGAGTTTCTCGCGCGCTTGCAGGATACATTCCTTGTCAGGGACCTGCGCCATTCAGGGTGCAGCGGCCGGATGATACGGAAAGTTGCGCTCTGTGGCGGTGCAGGAGCGTTTCTTATGCGTGATGCCATACGCAAAGGCGCAGACTGTTTCATCACGGGAGAGTTCCACTACCACGACTACTTCGAGAATGACGGAATGCTGCTTGCCGAGCTCGGACACTACGAAAGCGAACAGTACACCATCGACCTGCTCGCCGGCCTGCTGCGGGAAAGCCTCCCCGGTCTTGACGTGCAGCTTACTTCGTTGAATACCAACCCAATACAAAATATTATATGATACCTGACAAATACCGTGAAAACCTCGTAATCCCAAGTTACTTCATTGACAATTCATATCGGCTGCGCCCCTCTTCGTTCTTCGATATTGCGCAGCAGCTTGCCGTACAGGGCGCAACGCAGCTCGGAGCTTCCGACTATGTCCTGCACGAAAGGGGGCTCGGGTGGATACTCGTGCGCAACGCTTTCCACTTCGACCGTCTGCCCCGCCTGCTGGAAAAAGTGCAGCTCGAGACCTGGCACAGCGGTGTCAAAGGCCCTTATTACACAAGGGATTACCGTGTCCTGGACGAGTCGGGTGAGACGCTCGTGCGAGCTACCAGCGCCTGGGTGCTGATGGACATTGATTCACGGGCCATCGTGAAACCTGACGTAATCGTGGACATTTTCCCTATGGAGCCTCAGTGCCCCGAAAGGGCTCTGCAGCCGGACGCTCCCAAACTTGTTTTCCCCCGTGACGCTGTCAAAGAAGACGCCGGAGTGCATATCGTCCGCTATACCGACATAGATTATAACCTGCACGCCAACAACGCAAAGTATCCCGGCTGGGCAATGGACTGCCTGCCGGAAGAAGTGGTAACTTCCAAGACTGTCAGTGATTTCTATATCAACTACAACCGCGAGGTCAGACTCGGAGGAGAAGTGCAGCTGGTGCGTGCCCAGAGCCCGGAAGGCACTTGGTATGTCGAGGGCCTGTGTGAGGGCCTCCAGAGCTTTATCTGCAAGATAGTGCTGGATTAGCGCTTATAGTCCCACTCGGCCATAATGCTGTAAGGGATGCCTTTCAGGACTTCTTTCTTGCCATAGTACAGGAAGTACCTGCCCTTGCCGGTGGCGGGATCGGTTATGATTTCCTTTGCTCCTACCGTGGTTGCGCAGCGCACGGTCACATACCAGAGCCCCTTCTCGAGCGGACCGGTGACGAGTGTGTTGTTGCCGCCAGAGGAGTTTGTGGATGAATAGTCGGGATCCGCGTCCGGGAAGGCGAAGCTGTCCCGCTTGAGATAGACTTCGAGGTCATAATCGCCTGACCAGCCGACTGTTATGCGGAGGCTTCCGACGTCTGCAGCAGGACACAGCACGAAGTGATGGCACTGCAGGTCGCCTATGCCGGGGTTAATCGGGGTAAGGTCTCCGTTGACCAGCACTTCTTTGACTTTCGCTATCCCGGCTCCGTCCCACGCGTAGCGGAACATTGACGCGGTGAGGTCTAAAATGTCGCCGGACGGGGCGTCCTCGGGGTGGGACCCGGTGACGACAAGCCTGCCGGATTCTGCCGATGCTTTGTATGCCCAGACGGAGGGCTGGTCATAATAATTCTCATTCTTGGAATTCCTGCCTGCTTCATCTTTGAAAAGTGCGATTACTTCCGTGTCTTCCGGGGCGCGGCGGGTGTCCATAAAGCCGCCTCCGTTGTGCCGTATCCCCTTGACCAGCGTGCCTTTGGACGGTCCGTAGTACTTGGAAAAGATGTCACTCTCAATCAGCATATCGATGCTGGAATTGCCGACGTCGGTCGAAATCATATTGCCGCCTTTCCAGATGTCGAAGTAATTCCGCCCGCGTCCGTTGGCATAAGCCCCGGAGAGAAATGCACCGGCGCAGGAGCCGACGAAGCCGCCTCCTTTTTCATAGAATGTGCGTACACGGGAGCGCCCGCTCTGCCCCAGCGTGGAGCCGTGCGGGTTGGAATGACCTCCGAATGAGAAGAACAGCCGGAAGCGCGGCTCTCCGTCAGGGTAGAGCAGTACTCCGTTGGGGTCATCGGCCGTGCCTGAGATGATTTCGGTCTGGAGCTTGAGGTCGCTGGTCGTGAAGCCTTCCCCGACATCATCGACGGTGGAAAGAAAGTACTCTGCGTCAGTCAGCCCGGCCTTCTGCAGCGCGTAGGGGAGACGTCCGTTGATTACGACTCCGCTTTCCTTGATTCCGGGATTGAGTTCGCAGCCCCCGTCCAGAAAGATGTCTTTATAAAAGGCGGTGTTCTGCACGTCGGTGCGCACTTGCGCGAGGATTTCCTCTTCGGAAAGCTCTTCAATGGGCTCCGGTATTGTTTCCTTTCCGCAGGAAATGGTGAGGGCGGCGAGGGCCGTCAGCAATATGAATGACTGGTATTTGGACATATCAGCCTCAAAGATAAGAAAATTATAGCAACTTTATCGCTATGTGCGCGCAGGCTTCGGCGTCGGCAAGGGCGTTGTGATGGCGGGTAAGGTCGAAGCCGCAGGCGGCGGCGACGGTCTGCAGCTGGTGGTTGGGCAGGGCGTGGCCGAAATGCCTGCGGGAAGCTTGCAGCGTGTCGTAAAAGACATAGTCCGGATAGTCCATCTGGTACACGCGGTGTGCGGCTTTCAGGCACCCCTCGTCGAAGCGGGCGTTGTGCGCCACCAGCGGCAGGCCTTCTATGCGCGGGGCAATCTGTTCCCAGACGTACGGGAAGACGGGAGCATCCCAGGTGTCCTCTTCGCTTAGCCCGTGCACCCTCCGGCAGAACCACTGATAGTACTCCGGCTCCGGATGTATCAGCGAGTAGAACGAATCCACAATCTCCCCTCCGCGCACAATCACCACCCCCACGCTGCACACGCTGCTCGGGCACTCGTTCGCCGTCTCGAAATCTATTGCAGCAAAGTCCGTCATACCCCGTACGCTTTAGCCATCGTCGCCACATCCTCGGCGACCTCCCTCCTGAAACTCTCTGGCGCCAGCACCTCCACGTCCGGCCCGCGGCCCAACAGCTCGTGCCTGAACTCGTAGTTCGGTGCCACAAAGTAACGGTACACCGTATACTCCTCCGTCGACTCCCATTCCACCTTCTGCTGGGAGTGGTGCAGCGGCAGACTGTCGAAATACCGCACCTGCTCGCAATCCACCCTGATCTTCACCTCCTGCGGATCGCCCACCACGCTCACGCCGAAGTAATCGGCAAAGAAGCGCTCACCGTCAAACCTCCGCGGCACCTTATATGACTCCTGAGTCGGTGCCATATCGAGCATCCGCTCGTCCAGCGCATACACGAACGGCTCATCGTACCCCTCGCTCGTTGCCAGCATATACCAGCGCTGTCTGAAAATCTTAAGACAATATGGATAAGCAATGAAGGTCGATGGATGATCTTTCCAATAGCTCTGATAGGTAATCTCAACCGCCTTGCCGTCCCTCATGGCATTTACGACCATAGAGAGCCATTTCTGGGATGACGGTACCTTCTCGAACAGAATCCGGTCCCGCATATCCCGCGTCTCGTTGAGCATATTGTTCATTGACAGCGACTCCAGCAGCCAATGCCTGATGCCGTCCGCCTCCAGGTCCTCGCTATTTGCGATATAATACCCCAGCGAACGGTCACACTTGATCTCTATGCCGAAGGTCTCTAGAATCGCCTCCCTGTGATTGTGGAAGGTCCTCTCCGGCAACTTCTTATCCCTCTTTTCATTCAAGGGGGATCTGTACCACAGTTCATCTATATCTTCCTTTGAGATATGCCCGTGCCTGTCAATCGTGTTAATCAACCACACGTATCTGTCGAAATAGTTTTTTGCCATATATCGTTTCTTTTCAATGTCTCTAAAATAGGGCCGGCACATCCCAGCGGCGGCCCTTTATTCTTTAACTCTTATATCTTGTAACTTTTGTCTTCTGGTGCAAAGGTAATAATAAAAAATGCCAAAAAGTGGCAGTTATAAAAAATCTACACAATTTTGGCAAGATGGCCCAAACTGCCAACTTTCGGCAGGCTGACCTCCTACCTTTGTCCCCAAACGAAAACCATATGGAAAAAACGCTTCACATACTGCCGAGCGAGTACGTCTGGCCTCTGATAGTAGAAAAGTGGATAGGAGACGGCCCCGACAAAGCCGACCACGAGCTCCTTCCATACCCCCTCGACACGAGCATGCACTACCTGCCGGAGTCCCTCACCGACGCAGAAATGATGCGCACGGCACTCTCCTTCGAGAAAGCGCCTGCCATCCCACCGCTGTCAGACGTCTTTGCGAACCTGCAGCACTTCGCCGCCACTGTCCGGAACGGCAAGCAGTACGACAAGGTCATCGTCTGGCGCGACGAGTACGCCGACTCACGCCTGCTGCTCTGTATGATTGCGAACAACTACAGCCACCGCATCTACACCGTCGACGTCACTCCTGTCGACCGCCGCTGCGCCACCGAACCAGAACCCGATGAGCCCGAAGAAGACATCGAGCCACCGCTCTACTCCCACCTGGACGTCGACCGCAGCCGCATAACCCGCAACTCCTTCACGCCCAAAATCTTTACTCGCGAGCAGCGCAAAGAATGTAAAGAGGCCTGGCTCCACTGGGGAGGCGAAGATGCCGGCGACTGCCCGATCCTGGTCAACCAGTACGGCAAGTTCTTCCACGTCCACCGCACCTACCTGTACAAGGCCATCTTCCTGGCCACAAATAAGTACGAGCCACGTACAACGGACGAAATCTGTAAGCAAGTATTCCTTCTGCACCCTCAGATTCATTACTTCTATATCTATGAGACATTGCTCAAGATGTCGCACGAAGGTATGTTGAAGCGTACAAAAGTCGTCATGGCAAACTACACCAAAGACGAATTCCAGCAGTACAAGCACGACGTTGAAGGCGAATGGATTGCCTGGGACCGAGACTTTGTTTATCAGTTCATCGACCGCTGCGGCAAGAAGATCAAGATGTCCGAGGACGACCTCAAGGCCGAATACCTCCGCGACCGCAAGGACTACGAAGACATGTGGGGCCATGGCCACCTCGCCCGGGCGCAGAAGCGTGCAAGCAGGCAAGAATGGAAAGATCGCAACGTCGTCCGTTGGGCCGCCGCCCTCAATGCCAACTGGGGCTGGTACCATCTGCTCTCCGTCGTCAGGACAAAGCTTGAAATGATGTCCGAATACATGCGGGACTGGTCCCCGATCGCCAACGGGCCCGTCTATTCCGACCAGATGCGCCGCACTATCGCACTTATCGACATCATCCTCAACTGGGGCGGCCGCATTGACGAAGGCCCCCGTCACGTCAACTTTCGCAACCGCCGCCGCATCCCCAGCCCGAACTACGACGGCCACCACTTTGACACCGAATCCCAGCGCCTTCGCTTCGACAAAGCCTGGCACCTACTCTGGGAAACCTTCCGCACGCAACTGTTAACCTGGGATGATTGATATGAAAGAAGAAGTTATCGAACTCAACAAATGGATTGACGAGCTCCATCCATGGTGCCCCGCCCAGCTCAGCTACTATTTCGAAGACCATAGCAACGGGCGCTGGTGTATCTCCCTACGCTGGGACGGCCCATTCCCCGAAGACCCCTGGTCTGCCGAGCTGCTGCGCTGTGACGAGAATTGGGAGGTCATCCCCGACAGTCCGGACAACGTGAATCTCCTTGAAGAAAAGAATCATGTTCCCGGAACCGTCAAAGGATACTATTACGATGAAGAGTACCCTTACCTGATGGTGAGAGCACTTGAGATTGTCAGAGAAATGAAGCCGGAACTTAAAGATCAATTGAAATGAGCAAAAGAGTATTCAACGATTACCATCCTAAGATTATCGGCTTGGATTGGGCACCGGGCAACTTGATACTGGTTGCATCGCGCTCCTGGGGCGGAAAGAGCCAGTATGTGCTGGGCAATTGCATAGCGGCCGGCACGAAAGAGGAGATCCCCGTCGCTTATTTCCTGCCGGGTGGTGAATCCCTGCGTGTCGCCAAAGCTTTGGTCCGTATGCAAGTGGGGCCACAGGCTTTCGACAGCGGCCAGATCATGACGGAAAAACTCAAAGAATTGCCTCTTTACCTGGATGATACTCCGGATATGACCATTGCTTACATCATCAACCGGCTCTTCCATTTAGCTGAAACGAAAGGGATTGGGATGGCCGTCATCGATGGAATGCAGGACATCAACACTTCGCAACTGGATGGCGGAACCAGGGAGCGGGAACTGAATTCTGTCCTTCGCTTGCTTAAAGCCATGGCCGAGGCCCTCGGTATTGTTATAATCGTCAAATCCTCATTGTCCGACTATGGTTGCCATCAGCAAGAACAGCCTTCAGCCCGAGATATTCTCGATGTCACAGAGGCGAAAACGATTTGCGACCAGATCATTCTGCTGCATCGGGTGAGCATAATGTCAGATTATTACAAAATGATACTGCCGCTGGGTCATCCATTCTTCAAAGATGACGGGCGTGAGATGGTCTTGAACCTTGTTCTTGATAAGGACATGGGATACTTCAAGAAAGCCGAGTCGTTGTATAAAGAAGAAGACTCGCAGGGATTAGAGACGCCGATGTATATGTGGTATCAGTATTCTGAGTGCGACGATAGCTGGCATTATGAGTTTCTTGATGAAGATGGTATGGGATGGCAAATATCACTGAACCATTTAAACGATTCTCCTTCAAATGAGTATCACATTCTCTTCTTGAGTTGGTCGGGTGAAGACTTTGAATTGGATCCCGTTCAATTTGATACTCTTGAAATAACAAAACATTATGCCCTGGATAAAGCCCGTGAACATTTCCCCGCAGTTGAAATCCCGGAAATAGATTAACTTTGTAGATATGACCCAGTACATCGCAGACGAAGCCCACTTCAGGGAGGTAATAGAACGAGTCTCCAAAGTGAAAGAATACCTCTGGATAGGGACAGCCGACATCAAGGACCTCTATGTCAGCGAGAGGCCGTTCCTCGGCGTGCTGGCCGACCTCGTGAGCAAAGGTCGTGACGTGCGCCTCATCCATGCCAAGGAGCCGGGGCCAAACTTTCGCGAAGATTTCGACCGCTACCCGGTACTCTTCACAGGTTTGGAACGCTTGCTCTGCCCGCGCGTGCATTTCAAGATTATCATCTTCGACCTCAAACTCGCCTACATCGGTTCCGCCAACCTCACCGGTGCCGGACTCGGAATGAAGAGCACCCGCACACGCAACTTCGAGGCAGGCATCCTCACTGACGACCCCGACCTCGTCGATGCTGCCATCAACCAGTTCGACTCAGTCTGGGCTGGGTTCAAATGCAAGAACTGCGGTCGGAAGGAGTTTTGCCCTGATCCAATTATCCCCCGATAAAAACAATTCACCAACATGAACCCTGAAACCATTCTTAAACTGTCTGAAGAGGTCCGGAACCTCAGAGACAATCTGAACGACACAAACCTGTTGGATACAGTATGTGTCAATGAAAACACTCATTCGCGTATCCTAAAAATGATATTGTCCTATAGTGAGAATGGACAATACCCGTTCTATGAATCCTTTCTGAAGATTGACAAGGTTGCGCGCATTCTCCCCGATGATTTTCAGGGCGGGAAACCGCACTTCTTTAACGAGAGGGACCGGATTGACCTCTTGATAGAGGGGAAAGACTATGCCTATGCCATCATCATTGAAAACAAGGTATACGATGCCGTGGACCAGGAACGGCAACTTGAAAGATACCTTGATAGTTGTATAGGCAGAGGTATTGCTCCGGAAAGGTTATTTGCACTGTATCTGACAAAGGACGGCTCGAAAAAAGTTGCGGAAGGAAGCCTTACCGCGAAAGCCATAGAGATACTGGGTGTTTCCTCTGAAACACAAGGACGCTTCGCGGAGATCAATTTCAAGGAAGACATCCTCCGATGGCTCCGGGAATCAATCCTGCTCTGCGATGGGGAGGATTACATACAGATAAAATCCGCCATCATCCAATACACTGATTTCGTCCTGGGCATGTTTGACGATAGTGAAAGTACTTCCAGATTCCACGAGGGCATGACAGACCTGCTTGAAAAATACGACATCAGAACCATTGACTCCTACACAGGAT
>CAMNAD010000055.1 GCA_946530505.1 uncultured Bacteroidales bacterium | reverse complement strand
GCGGTGGCGTTCTTGCTGAGCCCGTCGAAGAAGAGCTTCTTGCAGCGGAGATACTCGGCGAAGGTCTTGTGATAGTCCAGATGGTCGTGGGTAAGGTTCGAGAAGATTCCAACCTCGAACTGGAGACCTGCGGTGCGTTCCTGCTCTATGCCTATGGAACTGACTTCCATGAAACAGTACTGGCATCCTGCATCCACCATTTCCGAAAGGAGAGAGTTGATGGTGATAGGGTCTGCAGTGGTGTTCGCGGTCTCGCTGCGGCGGGTGCCCACGTAGTTCGCTATGGTCGAAAGCAGACCGCATTCATAGCCCATATTACGGAACATGTGATAAAGCAGGGTGACGGTGGTCGTCTTGCCGTTTGTTCCGGTGATGCCCACGAGCTGGAGCTTGCGGGAAGGGTGGCCGTAGAAGTTGTCGGCGCAGAGGGCAAGTCCCTTGCGGTCGGCGTCCACTACCGCCGCTGCTCCTTTCGCGATTGCGTCTTCGATGAATGCATGCCCGTCGGCATTGCAGCCTTTTACTGCAATGAACAGGGCTCCGGGGCAGGCTTTGCGGGAATCGCTTGTTATGCTGGCGATCTCCGTTCCTGCATCTCCGTGCAGTATGATCGCTCCGGTGTTCCTTATGATGTTTTCAAGTTTCATTTCTTCGGCAGTTTTTCCCTGAATCTGGGGTCGTTCACATATACATAGTCTACCAGCGTCTTGATCACCGATGCGGGAATTCCGCCTCCCTGGTAGCTGGTGCGCGTAGGTTTCGAATATACGGCACAGATGACGCTGTACTGCGGATCTTCGGCAGGGAAGTATCCCACGAAGGTGCCCTGGTACTGTCTGCGTCCGGCAGCGTCGCTGTATTGCCCGTTCTCGAATGTCGCGAAGGAGGTGCCAGTCTTGCCGGCCACCTTGCATTTCGCGTTCTTGAGCCTGCGTGCTGTTCCTTCTTCGGTGACGGAGAGCAGCGCCCTGGTCATGGTATCTGCAATTGCGCGTGAGCAGATTGATGCGTTCAGCACGCTGGGGCCCCTGCGGTCGGTTACATTGCCTGCTTTCTCGATATCCTCCACCAGATATGGCTTTACCATGCGTCCCTTGTTGGCGATGGCATTGTAGAATGTCAGTATGTGCAGGGGCGTCTCCTCTGTCGCATATCCGAATCCCATGGTGCCGAGAGTGGTGTTGGACCACATCTTGGACTTCGGATCCGGAATCAGGGGGGTGAGCAGGCCTTCGAGGTCGAAGTCGAAGGAGTCACCCAGGCCGTAGGAATAAACCTTCTCCACATACTGGCGGGGATTGGCGGCATAGTTCTGCACCGCGAGGGTGCCGAACACGTAGTTGGAAGAAATCTTGAATCCGTCCAGGATGCTGATTTCCTTTGTCTTGTGCTCGCGCTCCCAGTCGAGAATGTGGACATCCTGCTTCATCTTGGTGTTTTTGACTATGCCGTGATTGGTGGGGATGGTCTCGTCCAGGCTCTTGTATATGCCGTCGCTCATCACGCTGAGAAGGGTAACCGTCTTGAACACGGAACCGGGTTCGCAGCGGCGGCCTATTGCGAAGTTGGTGATTTCCTCGAAGGCGTTGCCGCGGTTGGGGTCCCTGGAGAGATTGACCATGGCGCGGATGGCTCCGGTCTTCACTTCCATCAGCACGAGGCATGCTCCGTTGAGGTCGTCGAGGGAATCGATGCGCTCGCGCAGCGCCCTGTCTGCAACATCCTGATAGTCAATGTTAAGGGTGGTGCGAAGATCCTGCCCGTCCACTGCGCGGACATAACTGCTGTCGTAGTTGCGCACGCGTCCGCGGTCGGTCTGCTTCAGGTATTCGCGGCCGTCCTTCCCGTGAAGGATGGCATCGTAGCGCCCTTCTAGTCCGGGATTACCCTTTATTTCTTCTTCGGGCAGGCCCTTGTTGTCCCGGACGAATCCTATGGTACGGCGTGCGAGTTTCCCGTAAGGATATTTGCGGACATTACGTGTCTCCACAATCATTCCGCCCTTGTTGGCTCCTTCCTTGTAAAGAGGCAGCGCCTTGATCTTGAGCATGGTATTGCGGTCGACGCCTTTCGCTATCTGCAGGTATTTACGCCCTCTCGCGCGGCCTTCCTTTATCTGGCTGAACATCTTTTCCGCATTGGTGCCGGGCACAAGCTCGGACAACCCTTGGGAAAGCAGTTTGGCCTTTTCCATCCACTCCTGCTCCTTCATCTGCCCCTTCTCGCGATTCTTCATCTTGCCGTACTCCGCCTTCATGACGGTGCAGTCCATGTGTATGTCGTAAACCGGGTAGGACATGGCGAGCAGGCGGCCGTTGCAGTCGATGATGTTGCCTCGGACCGGTTCGATGGTGCGCTTCACTATGCTTGGAGTCAGGGCCCCGGCAATCTTGGGTTCGGGTTTCCAGATAAGCTGGAAGTATACCAGTTTGGCTATTACGAGAACGGAAATGACAAGCAGCAGGACATAGAAGATGTAGAGGACCATTCCAATCCTGTCCCTCTTCTTCTTCGTGCTCTGCTGCGGCAACTGCCTGATTTCGTTCTCTTCCATACTATTCAATCTCTATCGCCTGCTTTTCCGGCTCCCTGACTTTGGATCCCATTGCCTCGAGCCTTTTCTCGATTTCGCTGCGGCGGCTCATCGAGGCCACCTCGAAGGTCTTGTCGGCATATACTATCTCCATCTCCTTGATCCGTGCCTTGTTCTTCTCTACTTTGCTGAGGGCGTTTTCTGCCATCAGACTTTCGAAAATCAGAATCCAGAAAAGGACGAAGGTGTATGCTATGTGCATAAAGTATTTGCCCGCGTTGAGGCGCAGGAGCAGATTCCCCGTGATGACTGCGGAGAAGCCGTTGCGGAGGATTTCCCAAAGGTCGGAGACCTTCCATTTGCGTTTCTGTTCCATGCTTCAGATTTTTTCTGCCACGCGCATCTTTGCACTGCGGGCGCGGGTGTTGTTCGCAATCTCATCTTCGGAGGGTAGCACCGGCTTGCTGCCGATGGGCTTGAGTGGCGCGCTGGTCCTTCCGTAGATGTCTTTCTCGACCATGCCTTCGATATTGCCCGCCCGGAAGAAATTCTTTACCATGCGGTCTTCGAGGGAATGGTAGGTGATGATTACCAGGCGGCCTCCTTTCTTGAGGGATGCGGCTGCTCCTTCAAGGAACTTTTCAAGGGCTCTCATTTCCTGGTTGACTTCGATGCGGAGGGCCTGATAGACCTTCGCAAGGAATTTGTGCTCGGCGAAAGACGGCAGGGCTGCTGCAATGGCACTGTCGAGGTCGTCCGTGGTGAGGATGGGCTTCTGCTGCCTGGCAGCAAGTATGAGCCCGGCGACTTTGTGCGCATTATCAATCTCACCATAGACTTTCAGGATCTTTTCCAACTCGTTTTGCGTATACGAATTGACAATGTCCGCTGCAGTCTTGTCGCCCTGCACGTTCATTCGCATGTCGAGCGGGGCGCTATAACGGAAGGAGAATCCCCTTTCCGCCGTATCGAACTGGTGCGACGACACTCCAAGGTCTGCAAGGATGCCGTCGAGACCCTCCGGATGGTGCAGGAGGGTGTAGTTGTGTATGAATCTGAAATTGTTGTGTATCAGTGTGAAGCGGTCGTCGGCCGGAGCGTTTGCAGCTGCGTCGGCGTCGCGGTCGAAGGCCATCAGGCGGCCTTTCGTGCTGATTGCTTCGAGAATGCCCGCACTGTGCCCGCCTCCGCCGAAGGTAGCGTCGGCATAGTATCCGTCGGGATTCGTTACGAGTGAGGAAATGCTCTCGTGGAGCAGGACTGGGTTATGGTACACGCTCATTGCAGAATCTCCTTCCTATTTGTCGGAGAGGCTTTCTGCAATGGCAATGTAATCTTCGTTCGGGATTCTGTTCTTCTCAAATTCTTCTTTCGCCCAGATCTCGATCTTGAAGTCATTGCCGGAGAAAACCACTTCTTTGGTTACACCTATGGCATCAAGGAGTTTGCGCGACACGGTGATGCGCCCGAGTTTGGCGTCGGGCTCCACAACGTCGCGGTCGCGCATATATTCTCTCCAGAATATTGCGTGCTGTCTGTTGAAGAAATTGAGCTTGCTCTTTACCTCCGCGCTGGTGTGCTCCCACTCTTCGAGGGTGTACATCTGCAGGCAGGGTTCGAAAAGATCTTTCTTGATGACAAACCTCATGTCGCTTCCCGGAGGCAACATGCCCTTGAGCGGCGCAGGGAAGACCATTCTTCCCTTGTCGTCGATCTTGGATGTGTATTCTCCGATAAAAGTGACCATAATTCGTATACGCAATGGCACAAAGGTAGTAAAAATTTTCCACTTTCTTCCAATGTTTTACAATTTTTTCCACAAAGTTATCAACATGTTGTTCCGTTCGTCACTTAAACGTTTGAATCGTTTCTTTCTCCGAAATGCAAGTCCTTCTGTTTCCGTACTTTGGCATAGGCGAAAAAATCGTTGCCCGGTTTTATGTCACTGCCAAATTTTTTTGATTGATTCTCATCGCCGAAATGCTTTTCTTGCAGCCATGAAGATCAAGGAACTGTGCGAGAGCGAGCGTCCTCGGGAGAAGATGCTTGCAAAGGGGGCCGCCGCCCTCAGCGAGGCGGAATTGCTGGCCGTGTTGCTGCGCAACGGCACCAGGGAGATGGGTGCTCTGGATCTGGCGCATCGGCTGCTGAATATGGCGGAAGGAAGACTGACGAAACTGTTCTGCATGTCCATGCAGTCCATGCAGAAACTGCCCGGAATCGGGCCGGACAAGGCCTGTTCGGTAATGGCGGCGTTTGAACTTGGGAGGCGTTTTCTGGAGGAAGAGGCGCGGCGCGGTGATGTGCCCCTGAACACTCCCCGCCGCATCTATGAGCTGATGGTGCCGTCGATGAAGGGGCTGACCCATGAAGAACTGTGGGTGCTGTTCCTGAACAAAAACAACCGCCTGATAGGCAAACAGAAACTCTCTTCCGGCGGCCTGGATACTACGGTGATAGACAACCGTCTCGTTATGCAGGCCTGTGTGGAGCGCTGTGCTACGTCAATAGTGATGGTGCACAACCATCCATCCGGCGATCCACACCCCTCCCACGACGACATTGTCTGTACCGCCCAACTCCGCAAAGCCTGTTCGTCTTTCAACATCATCCTGCTCGACCATGTCGTCGTCTGCGACACCACCTTCTGGTCCTTCGCCGACGAACGGCTTTACGGGGCATAAAAAAAGGTTCCGGGCAATCGTCCGGAACCTTTTTCTTTCAAACTGTAGAGAATTACTCTGCCTTGCCGTCGCTGCCAAGAACGTTGATGATCTTGTGCATGTAGAGTTTCTTCATCTCGTCGCGGGCGGGGCCGAGGTACTTGCGAGGGTCGAATTCACCGGGTTTCTCATCGAATACCTTGCGGACTGCTGCGGTCATTGCAAGACGGCTGTCGGAGTCGATGTTGATCTTGCAGACAGCGCTCTTGGAAGCCTCGCGGAGCTGCTCTTCGGGGATACCTACTGCATCGGGAAGCTTGCCGCCATGCTGGTTGATGATGTCGACATATTCCTGGGGAACGGAGCTGGATCCGTGAAGTACGATAGGGAAGCCGGGAAGCTTCTTCTCGATCTCGTGGAGAACGTTGAATGCGAGGGGCGGAGGTACCAGACGGCCGGTCTTGGGGTCGCGGGTGCACTGCTCGGGTTTGAACTTGTAAGCACCGTGGGAGGTACCGATGGAGATGGCGAGGGAGTCGCAGCCGGTACGGGTGGCGAAGTCGATGACCTCTTCCGGCTTGGTGTAATGGGATTCCGCGGCGGAAACCTCATCCTCGACACCGGCGAGCACGCCGAGTTCAGCCTCGACGGTCACATCGAACTGGTGCGCATACTCGACAACCTGCTTGGTCAGGGCGATGTTCTCCTCATAGGGGAGGGAGGAGGCGTCGATCATGACGGAAGAGAAGCCCATGTCCACGCAGCTCTTGCAGAGCTCGAAGCTGTTGCCATGGTCCAGGTGGAGGCAGATCTGGGGATGCTCCCAACCGAGCTCCTTCGCATACGCGACAGCACCTTCCGCCATGTAACGGAGAAGGGTCTGGTTGGCATACTTACGGGCACCGCTGGAAACCTGGAGGATCACCGGGGACTTGGTCTCGGCGGCCGCCTGGATGATGGCCTGGAGCTGCTCCATGTTGTTGAAATTGAATGCCGGGATGGCATATCCGCCTGCGACAGCCTTCTTGAACATCTCTCTGGTGTTCACAAGGCCCAATTCTTTATAAGAAACCATAAATAAAATAGATATAATAATAAAAATATTTCCCGGGGCATTCCGCTGCAATATTTCTGCCATTGCACGGAAAATCACGCAAATTTAACTATTTTTGTGGAAAGATTCAACCAATGAGCCACAAAGTCATTATCTTCTCCGCTCCGTCCGGTTCCGGCAAAAGCACCATCGTCAATCATGTGCTCCCCCTGCACCCGGAAATGGAGTTTTCCATCTCCGCCACGTCCCGCGCTCCGCGCGGCACCGAGCAGGACGGCGTCGAATATCTTTTCTACAGCGCCGACATCTTCCGCAAGCTCGTCGAGATGGACAAATTCGTCGAATATGAGGAAGTCTATACGGACAAATTCTACGGGACCCTCAAATCCGAGGTCAACCGCATCTGGTCCAAAGGCCATGTCATCATCTTCGACGTGGATGTCAAAGGCGGTGTCAGCCTGAAGAAATACTTCGGGGACAACGCCATGTCCGTCTTCATCCAGGCCCCTTCCGTCGAGGTGCTCCGGGAACGGCTGATCAAGCGGGGGACCGACTCCATGGAGGCCATTGAAGACCGGGTCGCCAAGGCGGCGGAAGAAATGACCTATGCCCCGAAGTTCGACCGGATCCTGGTCAATGACGACCTCCAGACCGCGTTCACCGAGGTCGAGAAAATGGTCGATGACTTCCTGGCCGCGGAATAAGATGCGCATCGCCGTCTATTCGGGATCCTTCAATCCCCTGCACATCGGCCATCTCGCCATCATGCAGCATCTGCGGGACCGGTTCGACTGGACCTACCTCGTCGTATCCCCGAAGAACCCGCTGAAAGACAGCATCTCCGCCGATACCGGCACCGACCGCTACCGGGCCGCCGTCCAGGCCGTCTGCCGCCATCCCGAACTCAAAGTCTGGGTCGAAGACATCGAACTGGGCATGGAGCCGCCGCACTACACCATCCGCACCCTCGACGCCCTCAAGGCCCGTGAACCCGAGCATGACTATACCCTGGTCATTGGCGCCGACAACCTGGCGGACATCCACCGGTGGCGCGACTACGACCGCATCATGACCGAATACGGCCTGGCCGTCTATCCCCGCACCGGTTTCGACCTGGATACCCTCATCCGGGACCTCCGTGCGGAGAATTCCGCCTGGAAAATCGACGTGCTGGACGCACCGAAAGTCGATATCTCCTCTACACAAATCCGTGAAGGCCTCGCAGAAGGCCGTGACATGAGCCAATACATGATGTAACATGAACCTGGAAATCGAACGCAAATTCCTCGTCCTGGACGAGACGTACAAACAGGAGGCCGTAAATGCCATCCGCATCCGCCAGGGATACATCGCCCACGACGCCGGACGGACCGTCCGTGTCCGCATCGCCGACGACAAAGGATTCCTGACCATCAAAGGTCCCAGCCGCGACGGCATCAGCCGCCAGGAATGGGAACGGGAAATCCCCCTGCAGGATGCCGAAGACCTCTTCCTTCTCTGCAAGGAAGGCGCCATTGACAAGGTCCGTCATATCATACCCGCACCGGGTGGCCGCAAATGGGAAGTCGATGAATTCCACGGAGACAACGAAGGTCTGGTCATGGCCGAAATCGAGCTCGGAAGTCCCGAAGAACCCTATGTGAAGCCTGCCTGGCTCGGGAAGGAAGTCACCGGAGACAAACGGTACTACAATTCCCATCTCTGCCTGCATCCCTACAAAGAATGGAAAGCATGATCCTCCTGGTTGACAGCGGTGCCACGAAAGCGGAGTGGTGCGTATTGGACGGAAGCGACGTCCGGGACCGGTTCGTCACGCCCGGCCTCAACCTCTCCACCCAGACGCAGGAAGCCACATCGGCCATCCTTCAAGAAGCCGTCACCCGGCTCAAGAGCCAGGACGGAAGGATCCGGGAGGTCCATTTCTTCGGCGCCGGTCTCCTGGACGGGGACACATCACCCTTGCAGGCCCTGTTCCCGGGGGCGGATATCGAAGCCGCCTCTGACTTGCTGGCAGCGGCGCGGGCCGTCTGCGGACGGGAGCCCGGCATCGCCTGCATCCTCGGCACCGGATCCAACAGCTGCCTCTATGACGGGAAACAGATCGTAAGGAACGTCCATCCCTGCGGATTCATCCTCGGGGACGAAGGCAGCGCAGCCTGCCTGGGCAAACGCTTCCTCGGGGCGTTTCTCAAAGGCTGGGTTCCCGAGGCTGTCGCGAAAGCGTTCTCAGCCGTCCATGAAGCTGACTACCAAACGGTTGTCCAGCATGTATACCGGGGAGAAGCCCCCTCACGCTACCTGGGATCTTTCGCCCCCTGGATCCTCCAGTGGTACGGCGGCGATCCCTGGATGACGAAGCTGATCGAGGACAACCTGAGGGATTTTGTCGAAGGGTTCCTCCGCCAATATGATCCCGCACGGTATCCCGTCGGCGTCGTCGGCGGTTTCGGCGCAGCCTGCGAGCCCATCCTGAGGGCCCTTGCACCGGACTTGACGTTCAGCCGGTTCCTGGCCCGCCCGATGGACGGGCTCATCGCCTATTA
>CAMNAD010000054.1 GCA_946530505.1 uncultured Bacteroidales bacterium | reverse complement strand
GATTCTCTTCATCCTAGCTTCGCGTTTTGCCAGGCATTATTCCCGGGCCGAATGTCATAAGTTTCCCTCCATTCCTGCGGAACTCTTCAGCAGCCATTTTCATTGTTCTTGCCATCGTTTCAGAAGACCGGTCAAGTTCTTTGATCATTTCTTTTCTATTGACGCTAAGTGCCAGGTCCGCAATCGACAGGGCTCTGATCATCGCCAGAACAGATAATTCATTGCCTCCCCATAACTTGGTTGCCATTGAGAAGGCAACTTTAGAAACGATATCCAGAACGACCTCGGGATTCTTGTCGACATCAATGTCGGTATTGAACCTGATGTCCATCTCTCCATATTGGAGTACTTCCAAAATCTTTTTCATAACATTTTTTTCTGCCAAGATAGTCAGCTGTTCAGGCTGCTCCAAATAATCGTCGAAAACATTTTTCGGGATTTATGTTTCAGCTAATCTTTTGGCTTGATTCGCAGCCAATTAGACTATTTTGAAAATTTTAAAAAGACTGAATTGGGAAAGGTCTGGTTTTAGCTGCCTGACCTTTCCCGGAAAAATGCCATTTCAGGCTATTATAAGCTCATATTGGTGGGAAAGGTCCCAAGACTAAAATCGGACCTTTCCCGGCAAATGAAAAATTCTGCCCAAAAATCAGTATCTTTACAGGGAATATGTACAAGATAGGGGATTACATCCATAACGGACTTCTGTATCTGAACAATCTGGCCCGGCCTCGGCACAAGAGGCTGAGCCAGTTGATGATATATGCCACGACTATCTGCCAGTCCCGTTGCAAGCATTGCTCGATCTGGCAGAAACCCCACGAAAGCCTGACTCTCGACGAGATCAAGGTCATAGTCGGCAGCAAATGCGTGACACCCAAAACCGTCGTAGGGCTCGAAGGAGGCGAGTTCGTGCTTCATCCGCAGTATAGGGAAATAATGCAGTGGCTTCATGAAAATCATCCTTATTACACCTTGCTTTCCAATGGCCTTGCACCTGCAAAGGTCATCGATGCCGTGAGGCAGTACAAGCCGGTGAGGCTCTACATCTCTCTGGATGGCGACAAAGAGTCTTATCCCGGAGTGCGCGGTGTCGATGGCCACGACAAGGTGATAGAACTGATAGAGACCCTGAAAGATGAAATTCCGATTTCACTGATGTTCTGCCTCACCCCCTGGAACAGTTTCGCCGACATGGATTATGTGATCGGCATAGCGAAGAAATACGGCATAGATGTTCGCATAGGCATCTACGGCACAATGGATTTCTTCGATACCAAGGCGGAACTGCTCGACGTTGAGGACTACCGTTCCAAGATCCCAGCCAGCATACACGATACCGACGAGAACTACGACTTCGTGGCTCTTTACGACGAATGGCGCAAAGGTCATCTGAAACTGCGCTGCCAGAGCATTTTCAGCAGCCTTGTGATACACAGCAACGGTGACGTGCCCATCTGTCAGAATCTGGGCGTGAACCTTGGCAACATTCGCGAGAATACCTTGGACGAGATATTCAACGGCAAAGCTGCGCATCGCACGCAGTGCAAATATTCCAAAGAGTGCAACGGCTGCTGGATAAACTTCCACCGCAAATATGACATCATCTTGCTCCGCAACTTCGAGAAGTTCCTTCCCAAGCGACTGATCGAATGGTTCTACGGCCCATATCAGTGGACGTCCGATAAAAGTATGACCTATAAACGCTATTTCAATGGGTGTAATAGATAAATACAAGCGCCTGCGCAGTGAGGCGTACCTGAAAGAAACCTACAGCGGCTCATACGCGTTCGTAGGCCTGGGCAATCACAGCCTTGCCAACCTGTATCCTGTGATTCATTATCTTCAGATTCCTCTGAAGTACATCTGCGTGACATCCGAGGACAAGGCTGCGCTGATAAGCAGGAAGTTCCAGGGTGTAACAGGTACCACCGATCTGGATGCCGTGCTTTCGGATCTTGATATTAAAGGTGTATTCGTGGCGGCAAACCCCAAGGCTCATTATGCCATTGCTAAGAAGGTGCTCGAGAGCGGGAAAGCGTTATTCGTGGAGAAACCCCCGGTCGGTACTGCCGCGGAACTCGAAGACTTGATTTCTTCAAACAAGGGCATTGCCGTAGCCGGGCTCCAGAAGCGTTATGCACCTGCCGTGCGCCTGCTGAAAAAGAAACTCTCGGCCGAAAAACTGCTGAATTACGACTTGCATTACTGCACCGGCGCATATCCGGAAGGTGACGCTCTTCTTGACCTCTATATCCATCCCCTGGACCTCGTCTGCCATCTTTTTGGAAAGGCTGAAATCGTAAGTCTCACCAAGGTCGGAAAGAATTCCATGCTTCTCACCCTGAAGCACGAAAAGATTTCGGGGACCCTTGAACTCTCTACCGAATACGGCTGGACGGACGCGCGGGAGACGCTGTCGGTCAACACTTCTACCGGATTATATAAACTGGATGGGATTGAGAACCTTACCCTGGAACTCAGACCTGCGGTAATAGCAGGAATCCCTCTTGAAAAAGTAGGCCTCGGCAAGGGCGGCACCAAGGTGCTCTTTTCCAGAAACGGCTTTTCTCCTGTCCTCAAAGAGAATCCGGTTTACACACAGGGATTCTTCGATGAGATACGGAACTTCGCCGAAAGGGCCCAGGGCCGCAAAGCCGACGTGCTGTCGGATCTTGACAGCCTCAGGGATACATATTCTCTGATTACTTCTCTATCTCAAGACCAAGGTCTGCGATAAGGGCTGCGATTTCGCTGTTCTCGAAAAAGATTTTAAGATCGTTTGCGTTCATGGCATTGTTCTTTCTGTTTGACAATGCAAAAGTACGCCCCAAAATTGTCAACTTTTGACAATTTTAAAATAATTGCATAAATTTGTGTCATGGATCAACCTAAATTCGAAAGATTGTTGCGGCTGATGCGGCTGCTCAGCGGCAACGTGACTTACAGCATTGACGAACTTGCCGACAAGCTCGAGATGTCGGAGCGCACGATCTACCGATACATCGACACTTTCAAGGCCGCGGGATTTGCAGTGGAAAAGCTTTACGGCAATATCTACCGGCTCACCAGCCTGAATGACGACACGCTCGACCTCAGCAAACTCGTGTATTTCTCGGAGGAGGAAGCTGCCATAGTCAACAATATGATCGACGGCCTGGACAATACCAATGCCCTCAAGACTGGGCTGAAACGAAAGCTTGCGGCCGTCTACGACAGCACTTCCATATCCTCATTCATAGGCAACAGGTCCAACGCCGCCAATGTGCAGGCCCTCGCCGATGCAATCAAGGGCAAAAGCAAGGTAATCCTGCACGGCTATGAATCGTCGAATTCGGGGCAGGTCCGCGACCGTCTGGTCGAACCCTTCGCTTTCACGACCAACTACGTCGATGTATGGTGCTACGACCTGGAGGACGGGCGCAACAAGATCTTCAAGATCTCCCGTGTGGGAGAGGTCGAAATCCTCCTCAAGGCCTGGACCGAGGAGGACAGACATCATCTGCAGCCCGCGGACGTCTTCCGTATTCACGGCAGCAAGTCGCTTCATATCCGGCTGAAGCTCAGCCAGAGGGCCAAAAACCTTCTGCTGGAGGAATATCCCCTTGCGGAGAAATCCGTACATAAGGTGAAAGGGGACTGGGTGTTCGACGGATATATCCATGCGCTTCAGGGCGCCGGAAGATTCATAACAGGTCTTGCGCAGGAAGTGGAGATTCTTGAAGGAGATGAACTCCGGGACTATGTCCGTGCATATATGCAGGACGCTCTCAACTCTTCCAGACTTTGAGATACTGCTGCAGTGCCCACATCTCGTCGCGGTAGCGTGCGGCTTCCGCGAATTCCAGGTCCGCCGCAGATTTCTGCATGCGCCGCCTGTCTTCTTCTATCATCTTCTCGATCTGCTCGCGGCTCATGGAACGTATCACCGGATCCTGGAGGACGGCCGCCAGGTCTGCCTTTACATAACCGTCCACATAGGCGGAGCCGGGTTCGCGTTTGGAATCGTGCCCGAAGCCCACGCTCACAATGCCCGAGCCCAAATCTGAAGGATTCGGGATATATGTCGGATCGTCGTAGGAATTGGCCGCGCTGACTCGCCCCGTAGTGCCGTTCGCCACTCGCGGGTTCATGGCCTTGCCGCCTCCCATCGAAACCAGTTCGCTAGCCAGCACGTTGCTGTGGGTTTCGATCTGTTTAGGGGTGATGCCGTGCAACTTGTTGTATTCCATCTGCTTGGAGCGTCTGCGGTTGGTCTCGCGTATGGTCTCCTCCATCGACGGGGTAATCTTGTCGGCATACATTATCACCAGGCCGTTCACGTTTCTGGCGGCGCGCCCGGCGGTCTGGGTTAGGGCGCGGGTGGTTCTGAGGAATCCTTCCTTGTCGGCATCGAGTATGGCCACCAGCGACACGCTTGGAAGGTCCAGGCCTTCGCGGAGGAGGTTCACGCCGACCAGAACATCGAACAGGCCGTTCTTGAAGTCCTCAATGATTTCCACGCGTTCCCCGGTATCGACATCTGAATGGATGTAGCGCACGCGTATGCCGATACGGCGCAGATACTCGTCGAGCTCTTCCGCCATTCTCTTGGTGAGGGTGGTGACAAGAACTCTCTCGTCCTTCTCGGCGCGCTTCTGTATTTCTTCCACAAGATCATCCACCTGGTGCTCTATGGGCCGGACCTCTATCGGAGGATCCAGCAGGCCGGTAGGGCGCACTACCTGCTCGGCTACAAGGCCTTCGGATTTCTCCAGTTCATACTCCGCCGGGGTTGCGCTCACATATACTTTCTGCCCGGTGATCGCTTCGAACTCGTCGAAGGTGCAGGGGCGGTTGTCTGCTGCCGCAGGCAGGCGGAATCCGTATTCCACCAGAACGCTCTTGCGCGAATGGTCGCCTCCGTACATGCCGCGTATCTGCGGCAGGGTCACGTGGCTTTCATCGATGAAGGTAATGAAGTCCTTCGGGAAGTAGTCTATGAGGCAGAAAGGCCTCTGGCCGGGCTTGCGTCCGTCAAAATAGCGGGAGTAGTTCTCTATGCCCGGGCAGTATCCCATCTCCTTGATCATCTCCAGGTCGTTCTCCACACGCTGCTGCAATCTCTTGGCTTCTATGGGCTTGCCTATCTCCTCGAACCATGCCATCTGTTTCACCAGGTCGTCCTGGATCTCGGATACCGCGGCGATGGTCCGGTCACGGTTGGTCACGAAGTTGTTAGCCGGATACACGTCCACATTGTCGAGAGCCTCGATGCGGGCGCCGGTCACGGGATCGATCAGGCTGATTGCGTCGATCTCGTCGCCGAAGAATTCTATGCGCACCGCCTCGTCCGCCCCTCCCAGGAATACGTCCACGGTGTCGCCGCGTACGCGGAAGGTGCCGCGTTGGAAGTCCGTCTCGGAGCGGGAATAAAGGCATTCGACCAACTGATAAAGGAAAGTTGTCATGCTGACAGTATCTCCCCGGTGCAGGTGTATGGTCTGGCTGCGCCAGTCGTCCGGATTGCCTATGCCGTAGAGGCATGATACCGACGATATTACTACCACGTCGCGTCTGCCGGACATAAGGGCGCTGGCGGCGCTCAGGCGGAGTTTCTCTATCTGGTCGTTGATGCTGAGGTCCTTCTCGATGTAGGTGTCGGTGGTGGGCAGGTATGCCTCCGGCTGATAGTAATCGTAGTACGACACGAAGTATTCCACCGCATTCTCGGGGAAGAATGCCTTGAATTCGCCGTACAACTGTGCTGCGAGTGTCTTGTTATGGCTCAGGATCAGGGCAGGACGCTGCAGGTTGGCGATGACGTTCGCCATCGTGAAGGTCTTGCCGGATCCCGTTACACCGAGCAGGCAGATGTCCCTTACGTTGTTGCTGAGGGCCTCTGTAATCTGGCGTATGGCCTCGGGCTGGTCGCCGGACGGCTGATATTGCGAATTCAGATGGAATTTCATACTGCAAAGATACTCACTTTGCGTATATGATGCAATCCGGGAATCTCTCTCTTATTGTCTGCTGCTGTTTTTCACTGGCTTTTCCTCGCAGGACCAGGCGGTCGATCTTTATTCCGTCCATCCACTCGGGAAGAACAATGTCGTCGGTAAAAGTCAGTTCGAGGGATTTGATATGATCCAGATTGCGGAGCACTTCAGGTACTTCTTTTACTCGGAGTTTAATGCCCCAGGGGCTGCTGTTCTTTCGAAAACCATCGAGGACATCTTTTTCGGTCTCAGCCTTATATGCTGTCCAGCCGATCAGCGGCGAGAGCGCGAAAGTGCTTGTATCTTCCTTGTATCCGACGAATCCGGCAAGGAGTTCCATCGGAATATCCCCGGCGCTTCCATCAGCGTTTACGGTAATATAGCGGAAAGGAACCCTTGCCTGTTCGGGGAGCATTTTGTGGTCCATCTTCACCTTGGAAGGGGTGCGTCCTTTCTTGTCGAAAGGGAAAAAACTCAGGAACCACCCGTCAAACTCAGTGGGTTTGTTCTTTATATCAGGCATACATCCTCTTCCGCGGACTTTGTCGGGACGGACTCTGCAAACCATGTCCTGCCAGAAGGACTGGTTCGGATGCCCTTCCGATGCATTTACGAATTCCTCGAGCACTGGGATCAGTTTCGAAGTCCACCAGTCAAGGCCATACCGTTCAAACCTCTTCGTGCGTTCCAGAATGGATTTCCAGTCTTTTGGCGTGCCTTTGAGCGTGACATGGGGAATCCCGCATACTATGTACATAACCACATATTCGAAGTATGGCTTGACGGCGTCCATCAGCATGACCTGTGATGCAATCCTCTCTACAGGGCCTGTCGTGGAGAAATCGGCCGTCATCGTTTTTACGATGCTGCCTTTGGTATTCTTTTCAATATCGCTTGAGAACCCGTTTATGATTGCATTCCAGTCGGCATTTCCGGAAAACAAATCCTTTTCGGTCTGCACCACAAGATCCACCTTACCGTCGAAATCTACGAATTTCCCTCTCAATGCTTCCGGATTCTGATTGACATAGTGCGAAAAACCCTGGCTGATCAGCATCCATACTGCGTCCGGAGTCAGAACCAGAGGCCTGTGTTCCGCGTATGCTTTTATCATCATCTCGAAAACCGGCTGCTGTCCGGCTCCGTAAAAAGTGTCCTCCTGAAAACTGCAGGCGGCCATGCGCCGGTTCATGTCGGTCTGCGTCGAACCTTCCAGAAACCGGGACAATGTGAATTCCGGCTTAGCTGGATACTTGAGGTGACTTTCCGGAGCCGGAAGATTCTCATCAACCACGAAAGTGATGCTTCCTTCGGATCTGTCCAGAATCCTAGGCGATTCACTGATGCGAAGTGTGCTGCATCCGAGGCAAATAACAATGGCCGCTGCCGATATGACTGAGGAGAGGGATTTCATGATGAATACTTTTATACTTGCGTGGAGCTAAAGTACGAATAATTAACGTATTATACAAAATGATCTCCTCGCAAAAGGGGAGATCATTTTGAGTAAAGTATTGTGGATTAGCCAATTGGCTCCACGCCATTCTTTTAGATAAAAATGTACTTGCAGATGAACAGCGCCGCGAGCACCCACATGGTAATCGAGATTTCCTTGAACTTGCCGGCGACTGCGTGGCAGAGTACGTAGGAAATGACGCCCAGGAGGATACCGTCGGAGATGCTGTATGCAAGAGGCATCATGATGATGGTGACGAATGCAGGGATTGCCTTGCAGTAGTCTTCCCAGTGGATGGTCTTGATCGAAGGCATCATCATCACGCCCACGATTATAAGAGCGGGAGCGGTGGCTGCGCCGGGGATTGCCAGGAAGATAGGGCTGAGGAACAGGGCCAATGCGAAGAATATAGCAACGGAGAAGGCTGTGAGACCGGTACGTCCGCCTTCGCCGACGCCTGATGCACTCTCTACATAGGTGGTAGTGGTGGAAGTTCCGAAGCAGGCACCTGCAACAGTAGCGATGGAGTCTGCGAGGAACATCTTCTCTACACCCTCGATCTCGTCACCGCCCTTCTTGATGAGGCCGGCACCCTGGTGTACGCCGATGATGGTGCCCATGGTGTCGAACATGTCGATGAAGAGGAAGGTGAACACTACTGCGAGCATATCCCAACTGAGAACCTGACCCCACTCAAATTTGCAGAAGATGGGCGAGATGCTGTCGGGCATGGACACTACCTTGGTAGGGAGAGTCGTAATCGCTGCGCCTGTTGCAGGATCCTTGATGAAGATACCTATGACGGCGGTGAGCAGGATGCCCCAGAGAATGCCTCCGCGGACCTTCGCCATCACGAGACCGGCAGTAATGAAGAGACCGATGAGACCTACGAGGGCCTTTCCTTCGGTGATGCTTCCAAGGCTTACCAGAGTGGCGTCGTTGTTCACGATGATGCCGGCGTTCTGCATGCCGATGAAGGCGATGAAGAGGCCGATACCGGCGCCGATGGCCTTTTTGAGCGTACCGGGAATGGCGTTGATAAGCCACGTGCGGACCTTTGTGACAGTCAGGATGATGAAGATGATACCCTCGAGGAGGACTGCGGTAAGGGCAAACTGCCAGCTATGACCCATGCCGAGGCATACGGTGAACACGAAGAATGCGTTCAGACCCATACCGGGAGCAAGGGCGAAAGGCTTCTTTGCATAGAGAGCCATCACCAGCGTACCTACTATGGCTGCCAGGGCTGTTGCGGTAAATACCGAACCTGCGGGCATGCCGGGCAGGGCACTGAAGATGCCGGGGTTGACGGCCAGGATGTAGGCCATCGTCAGGAAGGTGGTCAGACCCGCAAGAATCTCGGTGCGCACATTGTGCTGCTGCGGATCAAACCCGAAAGCTTTTTCTAGGAATTTTGCCATAGGTCAGAATAGTTTAGAA
>CAMNAD010000053.1 GCA_946530505.1 uncultured Bacteroidales bacterium | reverse complement strand
TGAAACTTCAGTACAAGTAGCCCATGTTCCCCAAGTTAGACCCTATCCTTCATTCCGAGCTCCGGCTGGCGGTGATGTCCATCCTGGCCGGGGCCGATGAAGCCGATTTCACCTATCTGAAAAAACAGACCGGCGCCACTTCCGGGAACTTGAGCGTGCAGATAGACAAACTCGCAGGCGCGGGCTACATCGAGGTGGAAAAAGGCTTCAAAGGCAAGATGCCCCGCACTGCCTGCAGGATTACCCCGGCAGGCCAGGAGGCTTTCAAGATTTATGTCGAAGCGCTGAAAGAATACCTTTCGGCCGGTAAATAAACTAAATTGTCTGTCTGTACTCCCGTATCACTGCGTTGATCTCTTCGAGTGAAACAGGCAGATAGTATGAACTTGCCGTCTCATTCAGGACGCGCGTTCCCTTTTCACCATATTCGATGATGTACAGCATGTCCGCAGGCGACACGACCCTGCCATTCTTAGGGAAATGCTTCAGATTACCCGTGACCAGGTATGAATCCTCTCTGGACATGGCGACTTCGTAGAATACAATATCATCCGGATCCGGGAAGATATCGGCAACTGTTATTCGTTCACAGTTTATGCCCTTGATTTTTATGAGATCCAGCAATTCCCTGACCCTCTCTTCGCTAAAACTGAAACGATCTCTACTTAGTACAGCCCGATATTCATCCAAGATCAATTCATCATACATTGGAATTATCACGTCTTGTCGGACAGAGTTGACAATCCTGGCTATTGTGGAATCAGGATTAGAAGTCAACATTGAAGAAACCAAAACATTGGTGTCTATAACTGCATAATACTTCATTTTTTCTCCTCCTTTTTCATCTGCGCTCTGGTTTCTTTGATAATCGAGTTGATTTCTTCCAATGTCATATCGGATACGCCGTTCCTGAGAGCCTCGGCGCGTAGTTCATCCACCACCTCTCCAAATCGACGGGATAACTCCTTCTGCCGGATTTCCCTTTCCGATTCAACATCAAATGGAATCCTCTCCTGTTTTACAACCGTTCTTGCAAATAGATTCAGGGCTGTATTCGCACTCATCCCGAAATCTTTGCAAAGTTCGTCGAATCTTTTCTTGGTTTCCGAGTCCATACGGACGGTAAATGCAGTTTGTGCCATAATAGTTCTCTTTGGTTGCAAATATATGTAAAATAAAACCAAAATGCAACCAGAAAATGATCGCTTGAAATAGTTTTTGTACAAGGTCTCACAATAGCTGGGGGACCTTGTACTGTCGGCAGGGTGCAAGGACGCTGCGATGGCTGAGAAATCGTCGATTTGTTCCGAAAAACCGGTCAAATCGGGAACAAACCTTTCAAAAAACCACTTTTGTTCCGAAAAACCGCCAAAAACGGGAACAAACTCATGGCAGAGACAACCACCCGACCTGTGGCTCGGGCCGGGTGTGAGACCGTGTGCCGCCGAGACTGCAGGAGAGACAGCCGACGGGGTGCAAAACCACATGAAGGGCCGCCGGCAGGGTGCGGGGGCGTTGCGATGGCTGGCCGGAGCTTTTCCGGCCGAGCCTTTTCTGGCGAGGGCGGGAATGACTCCGGCAGCCGCAGGGGAACGGCCGGATGAATATTCCGAAAAAATACCTATCTTTATTCGCAGATACCCCACAGCGGGGAATAAACCACGATATGAAAACAGATACCCAAAAATTCAAGACTGTCGCCACTTTCAACGACCGCCTTCAGGCCGAAATCACTGCCGGGATGCTGCGCGAGAACGGCATTCCCGCAGGCGTGTTCGGCGCCGATTCCTCCTACCCTTCGCTGGGCTTCGTGAGCCCAGTGGAAGTAAAGGTGAACGAAGAGGACTATGATGCGGCTATGCAGCTGCTGAGCGAGACTTCGGGGCAATGAAGCGCAGGGCATTTCTTCGGACGGCGGGGCTTGCCGGAATTGCGCTGACCGGCGGGATCCAGGCCTGCGGCGGCGCGAAAGGCGGAGCGGAAGGCTCCGAAGCCGGCAGCGCAAGCACCGCAAAAGGCAGCGCCGCGACCAGCAACGCAAACAGTAGCACCACCCCCAGACCATACAGAATCGGGGGCAAGGAGAGGATGCGCCTGAGTTTCGAGCCGTACGAACTGCAGCTTCGCCACACCTTCACCGTGGCAAGCTATTCCCGCAAGACGACCCCCGACGTGCAGGTCCGCATCGACTACGACGGCTTCACCGGCTACGGCGAAGCCTCCATGCCGCCCTATCTCGGCCAAACGACCGAAAGCGTCTGCGCCTTCCTGCAGAAAGTGCATCTCGAACAGTTCCCGGACCCCTTCCAGCTGGAGGACATCCTCGCTTATGTAGATTCCCTTTCCGAAGGAGATTCGGCGGCGAAGGCGGCGGTGGACATCGCCCTGCACGACCTCGTGGGCAAACTCCTCGGCCAGCCGTGGTTCCGCATCTGGGGCCTGAACCCGGCAAAGGCCCCATGCACCACCTTCACGATAGGCATCGACACCCCGGAAGTTGTCCGGCAGAAAACCGAGGAATGCGCGGAGAAGTTCCGTATCCTCAAGGTCAAGGTGGGTCTGGACAACGACGAGCAGATGATTCGCGCCATACGCAGCGTCACCGACCTGCCGATAGCGGTAGATGCCAACCAAGGCTGGAAGGACAGGCAGAAAGCCCTGGACGAGATATTCTGGCTTAAGGAGCAGGGCGTGGTGATGGTGGAGCAGCCGATGCCCAGGGAACGCCTCGACGACAACGCCTGGATCAGCGAACGCTCTCCCCTCCCCATCTATGCCGACGAAGCCATCCAGAGACTGAAGGACATACCCGCCATCAAGGGGGCCTACCACGGCATCAACATCAAACTTATGAAGTGCACCGGCTTGCGCGAAGCAAGGAAGATGGCGGATTACGCCCGCGCCGAAGGGATGCGGGTGATGCTGGGGTGTATGACGGAAACCTCCTGCGCCGTGACAGCCGCGGCACATCTCTCCCCTCTCGCAGACTTCGCCGACCTCGACGGCAATCTGCTGATCAGCAACGACCTCTTCGAAGGGGTCACCCTCAACGACGGGAAACTTGTCCTTCCGGACAGGCCCGGGCTCGGACTGATAAAATTATAACTTATGAAAACATACAGACTTGCATTCATCCTGGCAATCGCCCTGCTCTGTGCTGCCTGCGGCAAGGTAGAGAACAACAATAACGAGAATCCGGAACCGGAACCCGCCGTACAGCGGGACCTGCCGGATCTGTCGGAACTGGTGAAGAAGGCCGGCATAGTAAAAGAACTACTTTCTTCCTCGAAGCTTGAGCTCGCGGAAGGCGTCGAAGAAACGGACCTGACCGTCACGCTCACCACCGGGCAGAAGGAAAACATCTTCGTTGTCACCACGGACCTCGAAGCAGACAAACCCGAAGCGAAGGTCAGCATATCTTCCGCCATAAAGGACATCCCGACAGGGCCATGGCCTATGTCCACCCTTTCATACATGGCCAACCTCTCGGAGAGAAAGGGTGAAAATGTAGTGGCAATGATAAATGCTGATTTCTGGGACACCAAGACCCTTGTTCCCAGAGGTCCTGTGCACAGCGAAGGCTTTGTCTACAATTCGAATTTCAGCCCGGCGTGGAACAAGCAGGGCATCAGTTTCGTAGCATACGGCAAGGACGGGAAGATGAGCATAGATTACAGCTCCGCATACACCGAAGCCACCTACGAGGTGCCCGAGGTCACCGGTTCCGGCATAATGCTGGTATGGGGCGGGAAACAGGTGGACAACTCATCGTGGCCCGCTGACGACAGGCATCCTCGTACCGCCATCGGATACACGAAGGACGGGTTCCTGTACTTCTTCTGCGTAGACGGCAGGAATGAAGGCGTGTCCGATGGTATGACATACGACGATATGGGAAGCATCCTGGAGGCTTTCGGATGCGAGCGCGCAGCTAATCTCGACGGAGGCGGTTCCACCCAGCTGCTGGTTAAGAACCCTGCTTCCAACAAATTCGAAATCCGCAACAAGCCCTCTGACGGTTACGAACGGTCCGTTGTAAATGCCTGGGCCATAATCCTTTCTGAATAATGAACCTACTTGCCGCAATCCTCTGCTTCGGCATCATTGCCGGGCGGAACGCCACGACCGACGGATACGTCTATCTCGGCCACAACGAGGACCAGTGGGGCGAGCAGATGCTCAACATCTACAATGTTCCTGCGAACGAAAACCGCTGCGCCTGCCTCTGGTTCGAGTTCCCTGGGCAGAAGGCCGGCGACAGCTTCGTAAACCAGTACGGGGTGGCGATATCCTCCGACCAGTGCCTGTCGCGCGAGGACAGTGCGGAGGGTGCACTGGTCTATGAGATTCGCACCACAGCCATACAGAAGGCCCGCAGCGCCCGCGAGGCGGTGCACATAATAGGCGGTCTGGTAGAGACTTACGGCTACGGGGATTCAGGGCGTTCGTATCTGGTCGCCGACCAGCAGGAGGGATGGATATGCGCGGTGGTGAAGGGCCGCCATTGGGTTGCGCAGCGCGTGCCGGACGACCACATCGCCACCATCCCAAACTACTATACGATAGGCCGCATCAAGCTGAAGGATACCCTTAACTTCCTGGGCAGCAAGGACATAATCAAGTATGCCCGCAAGCGCGGATGGTACAGGCCGCTGAGGGACGGGGCGTTCAATTTCCGACTGGCCTACGCGGATCCTTCCACCCTTAAGGATGTGCACAACCTCAAGCGCCACAGGATCGCGCAGGAGTTCTTCTTCGGCAACGCCATCCTGGGCGACAAGACGGAGTTCTCGCGCAAGCCTGTCAGGAAGTTCCACCGTAAGGACCTCTCCCGGCTCCTGACCGTGCAGCCCATCAACAACAAGAATACCGTACTCACAACCATCTTCACCCTCAACCCCGCCTTTCCGCCCGAAAGCGGGGCGGTGATCTGGGTAGGATACCCAGGGCAGGACGCCGCGAGCCAGAGCCAGTGGACGCTCTACACCAGGGCGCCCGAATCCTGCCACCGCTATGCCACGGCGGACGAGGCGATGCAGAAGCATTTCAGCGACACCGGCCGCTACCGCGAACGCTGGCCGGAGCACTTCTACTGGCACTATCTGGACCCGTCCATCAACAAGGACGTGGTTCCGCACGACTTCGAGGTGTACCGCCCGAAACAACCCCAGACGGATGCCGGGCGCAATCCGGAGGAGGTCGGGGACAGTTTCAACGACCATTTCCACGTGCTGGAAGACAGCGCGCGCTCTCTTCTTCACGCATTCTGGACGCAGGGGACGCACGAGGCGGCGAACGACGAGCACGTGGTCTATTCCCGGAGCGCCGACGGGGGCAGGACCTGGTCGGAACCGGTGATCCTGGCCGGATCCGCCACCCTCGCAAATCCCCTGCCGGTGGCGGCCTGGCAGCAGCCGATGATCTCCCGCAGCGGACGCCTCTACTGCCTCTGGAACCAGGAAACCACCCTGAAGAAGCATCTCTGCGGCACGATGATGGGCCGCTATTCCGATGACGGCGGCATCAGCTGGTCCGAGCCGGAAACCGTCCCCTTCCCCATAAGGTTCGAACAGGACCCGGAAGATCCTTCCATCCCACCGGTATGGTGTATGTGGCAGAGGCCCCTGCGCCTGGGCGCGGACGGGAAGTATCTGGCAGGATGCTCGCGCTACGACCGCAGCGACATCAGCAGGGTGGAGTTCTGGCAGTACGAGAACATTGACGAGGATCCGGAAGTGCGCGACATACGCATTTCCTTCTTCAACGCCGGGGCAGAGGCCTTCGATGCCGCGGACATTGAGAACGACGTAGAATATATGCCCAGGGAGGGCCTGTCGCTGGAGGAAGCCTGCATCGTGGGCCTGCCCGACGGTAGGCTCTTCGCAGTGATGCGCAGTTCGCTCGGGCATCCGGTATGGTCGGTCAGCTCCGACCGAGGCAGGACCTGGGCACCGCCGGAGATTCTACGGGAGAGAGACGGCGGTCCTGCCATCCTGCATCCCCGCTCCCCCTGCCCCATCTACGATTATGCCGGCCCTGAGGCCTGCAGCGGCAGATACTTCCTGCTGGTGCACGACAGTTTCGACTTCTTCGGGATGACATCCTACCAGAACCGCGGCCCTCTTTACAGGCACGACGGTCGCTACGTGGAAGGAGCGCACCAGCCGGTTTGGTTCGACGAGCAGGGCGCCGTCTTCTCGCCCCGCGATACGGGAAACTCCTTCTACACCAGCTACACTGCGCTGAATGGAGAAGGAGTCCTGTGGTTCGGCGACCAGAAGTACTATCTGTTCGGAAAGAGGATGAACTAGTAGTATTCTATCTCGCGATTTATGGTATCAGGGAAATGCTGGCCGTGCTGGAAGGCGGGTTCGGTGATTTCTTCGCGCTGAATCCAGTTGCCGTGCGAGTCGTAGAAATACTTGCCGAAATAGTCGTTGTAGACCTGGTCGGCGGAGAAATATGCGCGCTCGAAGCGGGTATTGTCGCCATTTGAGTTGTAGCTGTAATTCGCCCAGAAGCAGGCGACCATTCCCTGTGCCTTGGGCTCTTTCATTGTGGCCGCAAGCAGTACGCGGGGATGCCCCAGGAAGGTCCAGGTCTTGGCGCCGTCCTCGGTACTAAGCGTGGCGGGCAGGCCCTTATCATCGTAGGTAACGGCAACTTTGCTCTCCGGGCAGGAAACAGGGAGTCCGTTCTCATAGACAATATGATAGACGGACACATTTGGATTGCTGCCGTCACGTTCACGGTTGTATGTCTCGGTCATCGTCAGGCTGCCGTCGGACTGGAACTCGAACGCAATGTCACTGCGTTCATAATAGCCTGGAGAATCGTCGACATAATGGATGGCGGACAGGTCTTTCCATACAGACATAGGGAAGTCTTTGCCGCTGATCCAGCCGTCCTCATATTCAATCCAGTTGAATGCATTCGTAGCCACGAGTTTGCCGGGGTTATTATACTCGTAGGTGAATACTCTGCCGCCCTGGACCTCGGAGCCGTAACTCTGCTCGGACTTGATCCGTCGGCCCTGCGCGTCGTAGCTGTGCACCCAGAGGACCTCCACGGAGTTATTGGAAGTGTCGTGATATTCTTCCTTCACAAGATGGCCTTCCTCATCGTAGAAGTATTTGTGGTATGTAGTGTAAGTAACCTCGCACCAGCTCTTTACAGGGCCGCGGAAGCCGGCTTTCTCCCTGTCGGTGCGTTCGATATAAGACTTGCTGAACCAAGGCTCGTCAGGCAAGGCTCCGGCATAGAGGCTCTGGGATACTTTCAGGGTATGCTCCTTTTTGCCGGATTTGATCACGATGTCCGCCTTGCGCTCGTTTGCGGTGGGGTTGTCTGCCACGATGATGTTCACTTCTCCCAAGCCTGTGCCGGATGCGGGCTCGACCTTGCACCAGTCGGCGGAGGTTGAGACTGTCCAGTCAGCATCTTTTTCATCGAGAGTGGCACTGAAGCTTATCAGAGCAGTGTCCTTGTCGGCCGCCAGCTCGTAGAGCGGCAGCGCTTCTACAACGCGGATGACGGTCTTGTCGTTCCCGCCGTTGCCCCCGTTCCCCCCGTTGTCGGGACCGTCAGGGTTTGTTTCGCCGCAGGCTGCGAAAAGCACGGCAGGAAACAGCACCAATAGGATTCTCTGGATGGTTTTCATATTGATTATAGTTTGTTGTTCGATTCCAAACTTAATCAATATACGATATGACACCATTCCATTTCGTACAAAACGGATGACATATCGTAAAAATCACCTCTAATCCAGACGGAAAAGGCTCCCCGGGACGTGGAAGTCGGGTTCAGCCGTGCCGGGATTGACGGCGGAGTACCAGGTGATCTCCCCTGGCCGGACTGCATCTCCGCGATAGAAACCTATGAGCAGGCTGCCGTCGTCCTGCAGCAATCCCAGCCGACGCAGGTAATCGCAGCTGAATGCCGCCTCGACATGGTATCCGCCCTCGACAGGACGCGCCTGCACGCTCTGCTCTCCGTTCCAGGAGTAGTCGTACTGGCGGTAGTATGAGCAGGCATAGTCCATAGTCTTCCCCTGAGGGTCGATCTCGAAGCAGTAGTAGCGCTGCATCTGCGGATCGCAACTGATAAAGATTTCCGCACGGTCGCAGGGGTCTACGGACATCTCGTCCGGGTCGTCGTTGAAGACGGGGGTGAAGTCGCGGACATCGAAGATAAATTGTATCTGCGTGGAGTCCCGGAAGATGGATACGGAGGTAGAATCGACGAGTCCCTGCCACCATTCATGCAGGCCGCGGATGTTCTTCTGGGCGTTCAGCAGGCAACCGTATTCTTCCACGGGGGCGGTGGAGGGGAAGCGGCTGAAGTACTCCGCGTCCATGTAGACCGCGAAGGACGTAACGTTCCGCAGGCCGTAGGAGGCATATTTGGCGAGATCCGAACGGCAGACATCCTCGCGCCAGGGCAGCTCCACCGAAGGACGTTTCCATCTGCTGAAAAGCGAGGCATCCAGCCAGTACTCAAGCACAACCGCATCCTCCGCAGGGAAAACCTCCAGATTGGCCTCCAGCGCGCGCAGATTGTCGCCGTTGCTCACCGGATATCCCCTCGGGCAGAGCACATCCTCATGATAGAGGGGTTCATCCCAGGAGCGATAGATGGGCGCGAATTCGAGGAAGATGCCTTCGTCCGGCGTCACCTTGCGCGGGGGTTCCAGGAAAGAAGAGTAGGCCAGATGAGCGAGTTTCGCCTGGGGATCAACCTTGCGTATCTCGCGCAGCATGGCATTCTCCGCAATCAGGGCCTGTTCGCTGGGCAGATACTCCCGGCAGAGAGGACAGGCGCAGACGGGAAGGTTGTCGTCGAGCCAGAAGTAGTAGCGGTGATTGCCGGGCGTGAGTTTCTTTGCAAGCG
>CAMNAD010000052.1 GCA_946530505.1 uncultured Bacteroidales bacterium | reverse complement strand
AGGCAGCGGTTCATCTCGTAGATCTTGCCGTTGCCTATCAGGGAAACATCGTAATCCTTGCAGGCAAGGGTTATGAGTTGCAGGCACGGAGTGTCGTCGAGTTCGAAGATGCAGCGGTCGATCAGTTCCTTGACTTCCTTGACAGGCCTCTGCGCGTAGAGGTCGCAGAGAGGGTCGAGCATTCCGCATCCGGCCATTCCGCTGTGCATGCCGGTCTGGGCTATCTTTATGCCCTGCTCGAATACCGTCCAGTGGATGAATCCGGCTATCTTCTGCGCACAGTCGAGGTAGCGCTCATTGCCGGTGGCGACACCAGCCTCGGTAAAACCCTTGATAAGGTAGGCCATGATCCATGTGTCCCAGTCGACGGTCATCGCTTCGGGGGAGGGACGGTGATAGTAGCGCTTGTCCTCGCGGTAGCATCCGAGGTAACCGTCTTCTTCCTGGCGGGAAACCAGATAATCCGCTACGGATGTAAGCCGTGCGAGGACGGCGGGATCCCCGGTACGCTCGTATGCCTTGGCTGCGGCATACATCCATTTTCCTGCGTGTTCTCCCTGCCATCCGCCCTTGCCCTTTGCTATCATCTCGGGAGAGAACAGTTTGATGGCATAGCTCTCCGGGCTGTTGATATATTGTGCGAGACGGCCGTCATATCCGGCATCCACCGCGTGGCCTAGCATACCGCCGACCACGATGCTGAGCAATACGTTGAGTATCATTTATTTGAGGCGATTGTTAATTTCTTCCCAGTTGATAATGCTCCACAGCCCTGCGATGTAGGCAGGACGGGCGTTGCGATAGTCGATGTAGTAGGCGTGCTCCCAGACGTCGAAAGTGAGGAGGGGCTTCAGCCCTTTCGTGACGGGATTCCCGGCATTGCCTTCCTGGGTAATGACCAGTTTGCCTTCGGCATCGGCGCTGAGCCATACCCAGCCTGAACCGAACAGGCCGGCGCCCTTTGCAGCGAATTCTTTCTGGAACGCCTCGAAACTGCCGAACTGGGCATTTATGAGTTCCGCTATCTTGCCGGTGGGGACGTTGTTTTCCCTGGGGGCGCGGAACTGAAGGAAATACATGTTGTGGTTGAGAATCTGTCCGGCATTGTTGAAAACGCCGCCTTCGGAACTGCAGACAATCTCTTCGAGGGATTTGTTCTCATATGGCGTGCCGCCGGTCGCAGCGTTGAGATTGTTTACGTACGTCTGAAGATGCTTTCCGTGATGGAAGGCAATAGTTTCGGCGCTGATGGCCGGTGCAAGTGCCTCGGGGGCATAGGGGAGTGTAATTAGTTCGAACATCGTGTTTGAGTAATTGAGTTAAGCAAAGATACGATTATAATTTTGCTAAATCAAAGAACAATCACTAAATTTGTACGTTTATATTCACACGTGTAATATGAAGAAACTTTTTATCGCCCTATTGATCTCGTTGGCTTTGCCTGTTGCTGTGGCAGCCCAGAATCCCACCATGATGGCAATGGCACAGGCCGAACTCGACAAGCGAGGTCTGAACGAATCAGAAGTCCGTACAAGGCTTCTTGAGAATGGAATAGATATTGATAACATCAACCCTGCGGATTATCCTTCCTATCAGAGCCGGGTGATTTCCATCCTGGATCAGATGCAGCAGGAAAAGAATACCAATACTGCTTTCACTGGAATCGGGTATCAGCCAGTGAGCGCTCCTCTTCAGCCGATATATGACAAAGAACCCGTGAAAGATGTATCGGATACGACATTGAATAAAGAGAATGTCGTTGTAACTGAAGATGACATTTATGGTCATTCGCTGTTCAAGGGCAAATCTCTTGACGTTTTCCGCACCACCGACGGTGCCCAGGCCCCTGACACCTATGTTCTTGGCGAAGGAGACGAAGTGCATATCAGCATCTTCGGTTCATCCCAGACAGAAATACATCAGCGTATCGGTTATGACGGCTCCATACAGCCTGCCGGCTCCGGCAAGATATTCCTTAAGGGTATGACTCTTGCACAGGGCCGTCTGGCCATACAGAACAAACTCAGCCAGTTCTTCTCATTCCGTCCGGACCAGATGGCTGTTACTATCACTACGGCCCGTACGGTAACTGTGAGCATTTACGGTGAGGTTGCAGTGCAGGGAGGATTCACTCTGAGTGCGCTTAATACCGTGTTCAATGCATTGGCTGCTGCCGGCGGTCCCACTGAGATCGGTTCGCTCCGCAATATCCAGCTTTCACGTTCCGGCAAGACATATAATCTTGACCTCTATGAGTATATGCGCAATCCATCCAAGGACCTGAATTATGCTCTACAGAACGGTGACGTGATTTTTGTGCCTGTTGCACAGAAGGTTGTCAAGGTTGAGGGTGCCGTTAACCGCCCCATGCGTTATGAAGTCGGTAACAAGGACTCCCTCACCGACCTTATCAACTATGCCGGCGGACTTCAATACAACGCGGATCCTCATTTTGTGCAGGTTGCCCGCTTAAACGACGGCGAGGTAACTTATAAGGACTATGACCTGTCCTCCATTATGAACGGTGCTCAGAAGGTGAGGCTGGAGAACGGTGATGTAATCAGCGTCAAGGCCGTGGACGGCACATTGGAAACGTATGTCGCCGCCGGCGGAGACATTTACTACGGAGGTCGCTTTGAACTTGCAAAGAACCATAGCCTGAAGACTTTGCTCGACAATGCCAAGCCCCGCCACACCGCCAGGACGGATTTCGTGTTCGTAGAGCGTACCAAGTCCGACGAGACAGTTGAAGTGCTTACCGTTCCTTTCCCCGGAATCAATGGCAATCCGGATTTCGCACTGCAGGCTCGTGACAGTATCGTTGTCCTGGGGCAGGTGGATTATCGTGATGTCGATACCATCTCAGTCAGCGGTCAGGTCCGCGTGCCTTTTACCAAACCTTTCGGTCTTAACGATCGTATGACTGTAAATCAGGCTATTGAATATGCCGGTGGACTCAAGACCAGTGTGTTCCCTGTCGCTTACATCGTGCGCAAAGATTTGACCAATCCCGAGAAACGCGAGTACCTTCGTGTGGCTCTCGAGAATGATGGCGATATGCTGCTGCAGCCCGGCGACCAGCTCAATGTATACGATAATACTACATATACGAATGTGGGAGAGGTCCGCGTGAGCGGCGCTGTCAAGAATCCTTTCGGAACCCCTTATGATGCATCCCTTTCCTTGCACGACCTCCTGATTATGGCGGGAGGGTTCGAGGTCGGCGCAGCGTATGACAGAGTCGAGGTGTTCCGTGTAGATATCTCCAAAAACCAGGAAGCCAAGCTCAAGATGATCACTCTTGAGGTCGACGAAAACTATGAACCACTCTCCGGAGATTTCCAGATTCAACCGTATGACAATATCGTTGTACGTCTGACGCCTAATTTTACTACCGGACGTTCTGTAGAAATAAACGGGCGTGTCAGGTATCCTGGCACGTATGTCCTGACAGATTCCAGGACACAGCTTTGGGAAGTAATCCAGATGGCGGGAGGCCTGCTCGACGATGCGGATCCTTTCGCACGTCTCTTCCGCACCCACAATAATCGTGGGAACATCGGCCTGGATCTCCGCAAGGTAAAAAGCGGCAAGGGCAGCCTGGCGTCGGATCCTATCCTCATGGATGGAGATGTCGTCAATATCGTGCGTCAGGAAAATACTGTTACCATTCGCGAAATCGGAACCCGTATGGGTCAGTATGTGCCCGCCGAATTCTCTGCAAGCGAGAAGACTATCGTATTCCAGGGTGGCCACAGCGCACGTTGGTATATCAACCATTACGCCGGAGGATTCCAGAAGACTGCCGACCGCAACAGTGTGACGGTGACAATGCCCAATAACCAATGTGAGGCTACGACCAAGTTCCTGGGCATCAGGAATTCGCCTACCGTCGAGCCCGGCGGTGTGATTACCCTGCGTATAGACGAAACGAAGAAGGAGAGACTCGAGAAGCCCAAAGAAAAGATCGACTGGGGCGCTGAAATGCGTACCACCCTCTCCGCCCTCACTTCGGTCGTGTCTATTTATCTCCTTATCGACAGGCTTAAATAAGAGCTTATGGACGAGAATATGAATTACAATCAGCCTTACGAAGAAGAGGAAGGCATAGATATTATGGCGCTTGTCCGTCAATTGTGGGATGGACGCAAGACCGTGATTATCTGGACTTGTGTTTTCATCCTGCTTGGGCTGGTGGCTGCGCTGACAATGAAGCGTAGCTATTCCGTGAGCACCGTGATGGTCCCTCAGATGAATTCCAAGAGCAATTCTTCTTTGAGCAGCCTTGCGGCTCTTGCCGGTGTCGACATGGGCATGGACCTGAGCGCCAAGGACCTCTCTCCTCTGGTATATCCTCAAATTGTGAGCAGCGTGCCTTTCCGTATGGAATTGCTCTATACTCCGCTTCATTATGCAAAGGCTGATTCTGCCGTGAGTATGTATACATATTACAAGGAGATCGCCAAGCCGTCTCCAATGTCATATTTGAAAAAGTACACCATCGGCCTTCCTTTTGTTATTCTGAATGCCATCAGAAAGGAGAAACCGGAGGTGGAACTTCCGGCAGGCGTCTCCGCTGATGATGCTCAAAAACCTCTGCTTCTCACAAAAGATGAAGTGAAATTGCTGCAGCTTGTCGCCCAGAGCGTGTCCCTGACAGTGGACAAGAAGGAAGGTCTCATAACCTTGAATGTGAACGGCGTCGAGCCAATCCAGACTGCTGAACTTGCTCTGAAGGCACAGCAGCTGCTTCAAGAGGAAATCACCCGTTTCCGTACGGAAAAAGCCCAGCGTGACCTTGACTATATACAGGACCGTTACGATGAGACCAAGAAGGAAGCCGAGTCCCTTCAGGGAGCACTGGCTTCGATCAGCGACAGGTCTCAGGACGTGATAGGCTCCAGGGCACGCATACAGCGCGAGCGGATCCAACAGAAGTACACGCTTGCGAATGCCATCTACACCGATATGGCCAAGCAACTTGAACAGGCAAAGATGCAAGTTAAGAGGGATACTCCCGTATTGACTGTAATCCAACCTGTCACAGTTCCTTCCAAACCTTCGAACAGCCGTGCCAAGACATTGATTGTCTGGACTTTCCTTGGCTTTGTCCTCGGATGCGGCATAGTGTTCGTGAAGGGATACTGGCCCAAGCTCAAAGAACAGCTCGCCGGTAATCCAGAAACAGGAAACTAAATCTGATCATGCAACTAAACATAAAATCTGAAACCGGCAGGCTGAAAGAGGTTATCTTGGGCCTGCCGTATTCGAATGGCCCGGTTCCTTCGTTGGATGAAACCTTTGACAGCAAATCCTATGAATCGGTAAAGAACGGAGTGTATCCGTCGGAATCTGACATAATCCGCGAAATGGAGGCTTTCGAAGCCGTTCTCAAAAAATACGGAGTCAAGGTTCACCGTCCATCGCTTGTTACAAACTGCAATCAGGTATTCTCGAGGGATGTCGGCTTCGTCATCGATGATAAAATCATCGTTTCCAATATCATCCCCGACCGTCAGGCCGAGATCGATGCCTATGAGAATGTGTATCGCAACATACACTATAAGAATATCTACAACCTGCCCGAGGCTGTGCACGTAGAGGGAGGGGATGTCGTTCTGTATGATGGCGTCATTTTCCTGGGACAGTACAATTTCGCGGATTATTCTTCGCTTAAGACGGCCCGCACCAATGCCCTGGCCCTGGATTACCTTAAGATGATCTTCCCGAACAAAAAAATCGTTCCGCTCAATCTCCGCAAGAATGACACGGATCCTTATGATGGCATTCTGCACCTCGACTGTACTTTTATGCCGGTAGGTCGCGGCAAGGCAATCATCTATCGTGACGGTTTCATCAATCCCCGCGATGCGGACCATCTCGTCGGTTTCTTCGGCGAAGGCAACGTGTTTGAACTCACGAAGGAAGAAATGTACTGGATGAATTCGAATATCTTCTCAATCAGCGAAGATGTAGTGGTCGTTGAGGAGCATTTCACCCGTCTGAAAGCCTGGCTCGAAGAACAGGGTATCACTGTCGAGACCGTCCCTTACAGGGAGATATCCAAAATGGGCGGTCTGCTACGTTGTTCAACTCTTCCTCTTGTACGCGAATAGTCATGGGAAAACTTGCAATGATCGCATTCGGAGGCAACGCCCTCCTTCGTGCCGGCGAAAAAGGAACTTTCGCCCAGCAACTGAGCAACGTAGAATCCACCTGCTCACAGCTCCTTCCTCTGATTCGTGAAGGTTACGATATAGTTATCGGTCACGGGAACGGCCCTCAGGTCGGCAACGTCCTCCTGCAGCATGAGGCCGGAAAACAGCTTTTCGGGCTGGAGGCCATGCCGATGGACTTCTGCGGAGCCGAAACACAGGGCTCGATCGCTTACATGATCGAAACAGCGATGGAAAAGGTTCTATGCAAAGCCGGATCGGACAGGAAGGTAGTATCGATCGTAACACGGGTGGAAGTGGGTGAGGATGATCCCGGATTCAGCAATCCTACCAAACCGGTAGGGCCTTATTATAAGCAGGTTCCCTCGGATGGCGCCGTTTATAAGGAAGATCCTCGCGGACGTGGCTGGAGGAAAGTGGTGGCTTCGCCTAAACCGTTGTCCATCAACAATATAGACTTGGTTGAAAGGCTCGCGCGCGAATCTTACATAGTAGTAACCGTGGGCGGTGGAGGTATCCCCGTAGTCAAAGATGATATCGGCTTTCACGGCGTGGAGGCCGTAATCGACAAGGACCTTGCAAGCGCGCTTGCGGCAATTCGCATGAAGGCGGACGAGTTTTATATCCTTACCGACGTCCCCAAAGTTTATGTCAATTTCCATACTCCAGAAGAGAAAGCCCTCGATACGATGACTATTGCCGAGGCCGAACGCTATCTGGCTGAAGGTCAGTTTGCTGAAGGGTCGATGGCCCCGAAAGTGCGGGCGGGCGTGCTCTTCGTAAAGAATGGAGGAGGTCAATGCATTATCACCGAGGCCGGGCAGCTCGGGAATCCTGCCTGCGGAACAAGAATAATACCTTAAACCTAAAGAATATGGCATTCAATCTGAGAAATCGCAGTTTCCTGAAACTGCTGGACTTTACTCCTGCCGAGATCCAGTATCTGCTGGACCTTGCCAAGGACCTCAAGAAAGCAAAGTACGCCGGCACAGAACAGCCGCGACTCAAGGGCAAGAACATCGCCCTGATATTTGAAAAAACCTCCACGCGCACCCGCTGCTCCTTCGAGGTTGCAGCCTATGATCAGGGTGCTCACGTGACCTATCTCGGCCCTACCGGATCCCAGATCGGCATCAAGGAGTCCATGAAGGACACCGCCCGCGTGCTTGGACGTATGTACGACGGCATCGAGTACCGTGGTTTTGCGCAGGCGACCGTAGAGGACCTGGCCAAGTACTCCGGCGTACCTGTTTGGAACGGTCTTACCAACGAGTTTCATCCTACCCAGATTCTTGCTGACTTCCTCACCATGAGCGAGCATGTCGATAAACCTTTGAATCAGGTTAGTTACGCTTATCTTGGCGATGCCCGTTTCAATATGGGCAACTCCCTTCTGGTGGGCGGTGCGAAGATGGGTATGGATGTCCGTATCGTGGCACCCAAGGCCCTGTGGCCTGCCGCTGAACTTGTTGCGGAATGCCGTGAAATAGCCAAGACTACAGGTGCACGCATCACCATCACGGACGACGTGGATGCAGGAGTGAAGGGCTGCGATTTCATCTACACCGATATCTGGGTGTCGATGGGCGAGCCGGATTCCGTCTGGAAGGAGCGTATAGATATGCTCAAGCCCTATCAGGTGAATGCTTCGCTGATGGAGCGCACAGGCAATCCCAAGTGCAAGTTTATGCATTGCCTGCCGTCGTATCATAACCGCGAGACCAAGGCCGGAGAGGAAGTGTTCCAGAAGTTCGGCCTCGATGGCGTAGAGGTAACGGAGGATGTGTTCGAGAGCCCTGCGAGTATTGTATTCGACGAAGCCGAGAACCGTATGCACACTATCAAGGCCGTAATGGTCGCCACCCTCGGAGACTAGTATGAAACGCCTGATCTTAAGTTTGCTGGCCATGGCGCTCTGCGCCGTGGCTTTTGCCCAGTGGCAGATTGATCCCGCGGATTATCGGATCTCGCGGAAAGACCTTGCCCGCGCCAGGGAAATACTAGGTGCGACGGGCCCTTTGCCCGCCGCGGACGGCAATATAGTTTTTCCTAATCCGGCGCCGGGTGCGCAGTGGTTCCCTTCCGCCAGCCTCGGCCTTTTCCTCCATTGGGGGATACATTCCATGATAGGCGCACAGCCGTCGTGGAATATGATAAAGGGTTACGAATGGGGAGGGGAGTATCATTCCCGCCAGGAATACTACGATCAGGCTAATCATTTCGACCCTCAGGATCCGGATTTCTTCCGGCATTATCTGGGCGCAGCCCGCGATGCCGGGTTCAAATATGCGGTGCTGACCACCAGGCATCACGACGGATATGCCCTCTGGCCTTCCCGCTATGGCATCGGCGTCAAGCAGTACATGCACGGACGGGACCTTGTCCGTGAATATGCGGATGCCTGCCGCGAACTCGGATTGAAGGTGGGATTCTATTTCTCGCCGCGTGACTGGCATTATCCCGGAGACCGTCCCGATTCCGAATGGGATGTTGCTACATGGGGAAAGCGGGGCCCGGTGAAAGATACGGTCCGGAACCGCAAGGACTTCGAGAAGTTCTTCGCGTATGTGCTCGCCCAGCTGGAGGAACTCCTCACGAATTACGGGAAAGTCGACCTTCTCTGGCTCGACGGAATGGGTTGGTACGGAATCCAGCCCCAGGAACTCTGCACGGAAAAGGTTTATGCATGGATACGCAGCCTGCAGCCGGACATTGTAATCAACGACCGCTGGGCCAACATTGTGAATCCAGACAACCCATCCGGCACATCAATGAGGATAGGGGATTTCACCACGCCTTTCGAATGTGTGACGCCCACATACATCCCTTCCGAGTGGTGGGAACACTGTCATATCTGGACAGGAAAGGGCGGAGGCTGGGGGTATAATGCGCAAGGCGTTTTCCGTCCTTTGAGCTGGTTTATGGAAGAGTTCGTGGCGTCCAGGTCACTTGGAGGAAA
>CAMNAD010000051.1 GCA_946530505.1 uncultured Bacteroidales bacterium | reverse complement strand
TAATATCCTCGGTCTGGGGAGCATTCCAAAGGCCGGGATTGTCGGTTTCGTCTTGCTCGACAGTGCCTTCAATGTGCTAAGCGAACGTATGTTCTTCCATTTCGGGGAATTGTGCGTGCATCTGGACGGATTCCGCGAACAAAAAAGCTATGGCACGAGGCAGAAGGTGAAAGCGAACTTCTGCATACCTGCATCTGATTGGGGGGTGACAAAGGGGGCTGCCATAGCAGTGGGTGTAATCGACTCCCATTCGGCGGTGCCGGACCCTGAAAGCCTTGTCTCCACCCTGCTGCTATCTTCGGAGATCAAGGGAAATATCGAGGGCGCTCCGGACTTTTTCAGTCCAGTAGGAAGGCAGCATATGGATGCCTTGATGCTCACTCAGGCGTGGCGTCGTTATGATATCTCCCAGGCCTTGAAGGGCGACTATTCTAAGCCGTTGATTGACGCGGAAAAGTATCAGGAACTGTCCGGACATTCTGAGGGATTCGCTTTCAATACCATGAAGGATGGTCGTGTGTCGTTGTATGCCACGCTGGAGTCGATGACGAGTGTAGATTATGCGACGATAGGAAAGGATGGCCGCTTTTCATTTGCAACTGAATTCCCTGAGGGCACCGAGATCACAGTTCAGACACTGACTCGCAAAGGTTTGAAAGGCAATATAATAGAATTGGATGCCAAGTCGTTCCCATCTGCTGCCGGCAGTGCCCTGCGTGTACCGGCCGGACAGACTGCGGCAGACGCATATATGAAACAGGCAGACGAAGAGTATCTCCGTCAGCACGGAATACGTGCCACTATGCTTGATGCCGCCGTGGTGGCAGCTAGCATTGAAGAGAAGCCCAGTGATTCTATATGGTACTCTGAACTGAATTCCACCAGGCCCCTGACCTCCGCCGAAATAGAGAAGATGCATTTCACCGATATTCTTTCGGTGTTCCTCAATACTCCAGGCGTGACCGTAAGGCACGGTAGTTCAGGGAATTATCTGACAACCTCGAGGTCGGAGCTTCCGGCCCTGCCTGTCATAGACGACGTAGTGCTGCCGGAATATGATGTGATGAGCCTTAATCCCGGAGACATAGACAATATTTTCGTGATCAAGGACTATACCTCCCAGTTCGGCTATTACCCCGGCTACAGCGGTGCGGTCGTCATCAAGACATCCAGGGGAGAGGTTGGAACAGCTCCCAAGTCATACAATATTGCCAGGATAAAGCCTCTGGGGTTCCAGCGCCCTGCCGAATTCTGGTCGCCGAAATACGAGACTCAGGCAGAGAAGGATTCCGCCGTGCCCGATCTCCGTACTACCATTTACTGGAACCCTTCCGTGCGTGTAGAGGCTTCCGGTGAGTGTGCGTTCGAGTTCTGGACGGCAGATAAAGATACTGAATATCAGATTGTAGGGGAAGGTGTCTCCCCGGACGGAAAGATTCTTGAAGTCCGCCGCACCATAACGATAAAGACAGAATGAGAAAGAAATGCATCATCGCTGCCGCTATACTGCTGACAGCATTTTCAGCGAGGGCGTCCGAGCCCTTGCGCATCTGGTTCGATATGCCCACGTCCTCCGCAGGCGCTGCCGTCTGGGCCGGGGGAGTCGACCCTGAATGGGAAAGCAAGTCGCTTCCTGTCGGAAATGGCTCTCTCGGAGCCAACGTGATGGGATCCGTTTCCCGTGAGCGCCTTACCCTGAACGAGAAATCGCTGTGGACAGGCGGTCCGGCGGTGTGCGACGACCCTTCGTATTATTGGGATTGCAACCGCCCTGCCGCTGCGCTTCTTCCCGAAATCCGCCAGGCCTTTCTTGATGGTGATGATGCCAGGGCCGAAGAGATTACCAAAAAGAACTTCGGTGCTGTGCCGGAGCGTATTGTGGACGGCAAGAAGGTGGATCGCTTCGGGTATATGACGACTCTGGGCGAGCTTCTGATAGAAACCGGCCTCAGGGAGGGCCCCGTGCCCGAAGATTTCGGCAAGCAGGCTCCCCAGAAGGTGAACTACAGCGGCAGGTGGGAGGCCTTCAAGACAGTGCGTCCCGACCCGCACACCGGCCCCGGAGCTGCCGTGGAAGGATATGAAAGGTCGCTTTCGCTCGATTCCGCCTTGGTGCGGGTGCAGTTCAGCCAGGACGGCGTTAACTACAAACGCGAGGTGTTCGTGTCCTATCCGGACCAGGTGATGGCTGTAAGATTTTCTGCCGGCAGGAAGGCCCTGAATCTTTCCCTGAAGTATCTTGAGAATCCGCTGGCAGAAGGAAAAACGGTTTCCGACGGGAAGGACTGCATCCTTTATTCGGGTAGTCTGAAGAACAACGGTGAGAAGTTCGCGCTTCGCGTAAAGGCTGCGGCGAAATGCGGAAAAGTTGTTTCGGAAGACGGGGTACTGCAGGTCATGGGTGCCCGTGAGGTCGTTTTCCTGGTAGCTTCGGCAACGAACTACAAGATGAATTTCGATCCGGATCTGACGGATGTAAACACTTATTACAAGGGAGAGGATCCCTGCGTGCTGACATCCGGTCGCATAGCGGCAGCGTCGAAGCTCGGCTGGAAACGTCTTCTGCGCCGCCATCTTGCCGATTACAGGGAACTCTACAATCGCGTTTCACTCACTTTGGAAACAGCATCCGGGAAGTCGTCCTCCGGAGCGTTTTCAGCGGAGAAGGGCGACTTCCCGGATCAGGCCCCGGACGTGCTGCCTACGCCATATAGGCTGGACCGGTATCGCGAAGGGTATCCGGATCCGGGTCTTGAGGCACTCTATTTCCAGTATGGGCGGTATCTTCTGATAGCATCGTCGCGAAAGGGAGACATGCCGGCCAATCTGCAGGGCATCTGGTGCAACAAACTCAAGGGCCCCTGGAATACGGACTACCACAACAATATCAATATTCAGATGAACTACTGGCCTGCGAATCTCACCAATCTCGACGAGTGCATGCCACCACTGGTGGATTACATCCGTTCCCTGGAAAAATCAGGGGAGAGGGTCGCGAAGGCCTATTACAATGCCCGTGGCTGGACGGCGGAAATATCTTCGAATATCTACGGATTTGCATCCCCCGGCGATTCCGAGTCCATGACATGGAACCTAGCACCGGCCAACGGCCCCTGGCTTGCCACCCACCTGTGGGATCGTTATGAATTCACCAGGGACAGCGATTACCTTGCATCTGTATATGACCTGATAGCCGGATCCGCCGATTTCGTATGCGATATGATGTGGAAGCATCCTGACGGTTATTATACCGCCGCTCCTTCGACTTCTCCTGAACACGGGCCGGTAGATGCGGGGGCTACTTTCGTCCACGCAGTGGCAAAGGAAATCCTCTATGGAGCCTACGCCGCTTCGCTTGTTCTCCATACCGACGAGGCGCGAAGGATGAAGTGGGGAGAGGTTTACGAAAAAATCGCCCCTTATCGTATCGGACGTTACGGGCAGTTGATGGAATGGAGCAGAGATATCGACAATCCTGAAGACACTCACCGTCACGTGAACCAGCTTTTCGGGCTGCATCCCGGTCATACGATCGCTACCGGCGGTACACCGGAACTGGCACAGGCTTCGAAGGTCGTGCTGGAGCACAGGGGCGATGCCGGCACTGGCTGGAGCATGGGCTGGAAACTGAATATGTGGGCGCGTCTCAAAGAAGGCGACCATGCACACGCCCTGCTTTCCAACCTGTTGAAATTCGGCACTTTGGATAATCTCTGGGATAATCATCCGCCTTTCCAGATAGACGGTAACTTCGGAGGCACCGCAGGTATTGCGGAATTGCTGCTGCAGAGTTTCCATGGTCACCTGGAACTCCTTCCTGCTCTTCCTTCGCAATGGAAGAACGGCTCTGTCAAGGGGCTCTGCGCCAGGGGAGGTTTCGTGGTAGACCTCGAATGGGCGGACGGCAAGTTGAAGGAGGCAAGGGTCTTGTCTCTGGCCGGCGGGAAGTGCACGGTTGTCTATGATGGCTACAGTGTAGAGGCTGAATTCAAAAAAGGTGAAGGCAAACGCATTTTGTTTTAGAATATGAAAAAGTCTACCAAAATAGCCGGTGCAGTTTTTCTGTTACTTTCGCTGGTTGATGTCCTGTCTGTTTTTGTAGGAGGCAATGATATCCATCTGTATGTCAAGCCGTTGCTGATGCCGTCCCTGGCGGCTGCGGCTCTATGCCAGCTTCTTCCCGGGAACAATTGTTCCTTAGTGTGGCTGCTGCTCGCAGGCCTCTGCTTCCATACCGCGGGAGATGTGCTGCTGAATATTGACGGCTTCCTTTATTTCGCCCTTGGGCTGGGAGCTTTCCTTATCGGCCATTGGTTCTATCTTGGAGTCCTGCTCTCGGGAATCGGTGCGCTGAAGGGGTGGAAAGAGATATTGTGCCTGGCAGTCCCTCTCGTGCTCGCCCCAGTAATCGTGGGCTTCTTCGGAGTTGAATGGCCGTTTAGCGCCGCAGTGATCCTCTATGCCTTTACGCTTATGGTGGTGGCGGCAAGCGGCATCCTCTGGAACCTGCGCGGCAGGCAGTTCGCCTCGCGCATTTTCTGGGGTGGGATAATATTCATAATCTCAGATTCGCTGATTGCGCTCAAGTCCTTCGCCGGAATCGACTTTGCGCTGCGAAGCGCCCTGGTCATGCCGACCTACCTCCTTGCTGAGTGGCTGTTGGTAAGCGGCATGGTTCGCAAGATCGGTTCGAGGTAGTTTTATTCCTCAGATATCAGTTCCGCTATCTTGTCGTTGCATAGATTGCCTATGCTTCCAATGTGACTGTGCCCGAGATCCGATGCCCGGAGATTCTTTGTGCCGTAGTGGAAGCGGCCTTCGTTGACTTCGATTCCGACCTGCCGGTAGGCGTCCCTGAAGGGCATTCCGGCCAGGGTGCGCCGGTTGACCTCTTCTACCGTGAACATCTGCTCGTACATGGGATTGTCGAGTATCCTGTCGTTCACTTTCACCTGTCCTATCATGTAATTGCTCATCTGCAGGCAGTCATGAGTCATTTCAAGTACGGGGAAAAGAATGTCTTTCAGCATCTGGTAGTCCCTGTGATATCCGTGAACCATGTTGCTGCACAGCATGCATATCTCATTCTCGCTTGCCATTATGCGGTTGCAGCGTGCCCTCAGCAATTCCCAGACGTCGGGATTCTTTTTGTGGGGCATAATGCTCGAACCGGTGGTAAGCTTGTCCGGAAAACTGATGAAAGCATAATTGGGACTCATGTACAAACAGCAGTCGGAGGCAAGTTTGTTGAGGGTAAGCGCTATGTTCCCCAAGACGGATGCAACGTATTTCTCGGTTTTTCCACGTCCCATCTGGGCTGCTACGCTATTGTATACCGGGGTGTCGAAGCCGAGCAGTTCCGTCGTCATCTCCCTGTCGAGGGGAAAGGAATTGCCATATCCGGCGGCTGATCCGAGAGGATTGCGGTTGATTGTCCTGCGGGCGGCGTCAAGCATTGCAATGTCGTCCGCCAGGGCTTCTGCGTATGCCCCGAACCACAGTCCGAAAGACGATGGCATTGCCAGCTGGGCGTGGGTATAGCCTGGCAGCAGAACCTCCTTGTGCTTTTCGCTGAGGCTCTGGAGGCTTGCGAACAGGGCCTCGACCTCCTTCCGCACGGCGGTGAGTTCATCGCGCAGGAACAGGCGTATGTCCAGAAGTATCTGATCGTTTCGGGAGCGCCCGGAATGTATCTTCTTTCCCACTTCGCCGAGTTCCCGGGTGAGCAGGAGCTCTATCTGGGAGTGGATGTCCTCGACATCATCTTCAAGCTTGAACTTGCCGGATTCAATACTGTCCATGATGCGCCGCAGGGCACCCTCCAGTTGTGTGAGTTCTTCCTTGGAGAGCAGCCCGATGCTTTCCAGCATCTTTATGTGCGCAAGTGAACCCTGCACGTCGTATCCTGCAAGACGGAGATCCAGGATGCGGTCGTTGCCTACGGTGAATTTTTCTACTGCAGATGTAGCTTCAGTGCCTTTGTTCCATAAAGTTGCCATAAAAGGTGCGGATTAGTCTGATGTAAATATCGATGGCTTCCTGAATCTCGGAGACGAGGATGTATTCGTCTGCCTTGTGAGACCGGGATGAGTCGCCGGGGCCTATCTTGATTGCATCCTGGCGTATGAGCGTCCAGTTTGATGTGGTAGGGGAAGAATATGTTTCTATGCCGAGTTCCTTCACCGCCTTTAGCAGAGGCGAGCCTTCGCGGGTGGAGGAAGAACGGTGGTCGAGGCTCCTGGCTGACAGTCTGCTCTTGCAGATGCCCTGAAGTTCGGAGAGTATCTCTTCGCAACTGTATTGCTCGGTAGGCCGGATATCGGCTACAAAAGAGCACTTGTCCGGAATGACGTTGTGCGCCGTGCCGGCCTCTATCATCGTGATGTTCAAACGGACCTCGCCCATAGTAGGGGAAACCCGCTGGAATTTGTGGTTACGCAGGGTATTGATGTCATCCAGCGCCTTCAGGATCGCATTTTCTCCGCCATCTCCGGCTGCGTGTGCGCTGATGCCTTCTGCAAGGCCGTCCAGCACGAGCAGGCCCCTTTCACTGGTGGCCGCTTTCATCCCGGTCGGTTCTCCAATTATCACCCAGTCGGGGTTCGGAAACTGCTTCCCCGGGCCGAACGGACCGTCGGTGCCATATAGCCATCTGTCTCCGTCAGGGCCGGATATCTCTTCCTCCCTGTTCAGCACCAGCATCAGGTTGATAGGGATGTCCTCCTCATAGAATTCCTTGAATGCGGCGATCATGGCCACCACGCTGCCTCCGTCGTCATTTGATCCCAGGCCGCGGATTACATCCGGATCATTGCCGGAATCGAAAGGGCTGCAGGTATATCCTGCGTTAGCCGGCACTGTGTCGATGTGGGCATCCAGTGCGAGTGTGGGCCTGGAAGGGTCGCTTTTGGCATTGATTGCGACAAGGTTGCCGCCGAGATTGGCATGCGCGATGCCCATCCCGTCGAGAACCTTGCCCAGAAATGCAGCGGCCGCCTCTTCGTTGCAGGAGACCGACGGAATTGAGACCAAGGTCCTGAGGATGTCGGGATAATTGTCCATGATCATTTGTTTTCCAGTTCATCGGGATGTGCTCCATAGTACATCCTGAGTGGCGTTGACAGCAGTTTGATGAAACCTTTGGCCTCTTCTGCGTTCCATCCCTTCTGGCTCTCGCCGTATTCTCCCAGCCTGGATTTCAGAAGGTCGTCGGGGGAGTCCACGCCTACGGTGGAGAAGGTATAGGGCTTGAGTTCCAGGGTGACCGTCCCGTTGACGTTCGTCTGGCTGCTTTCCAGCATTGCTTCCATGTCCCTCATCACAGGCTCGAGGTACTGGCTTTCGTGCAGGAACATACCGTACCAGGTGGCGATCTGGTCTTTCCAGTACTGCTGCCATTTGCTCAAAGTGAACTTCTCCAGGAACTTGTGGGCGGCGATTATCAGCATGGGCGCGGCGGCTTCGAATCCTACGCGTCCTTTGATGCCTATGATGGTGTCTCCTACGTGCATGTCGCGCCCGATGCCGTATGCGGAACCTATTTCTTCAACCGCCTTGATGGCTTCTATCTTGTCGCTATATGCCTTTCCGTCGACAGAACAGAGTTCACCCTTGCAGAAACCGAGAGAGAGGATCTCGCTGCCGCTGCTCCTGACTTGCTTAAGGTACGCACTCTCCGGCAGCCCCTGCCTGGAGTCGAGTATTTCTCCGCCGCAGATGGAGGTGCCCCATATTCCCACGTTGTACGAGTATTTCATCTTGGCGAAATCCGCCTTGAATCCGTGGCTGTTCAGGTAGTCGATTTCCTGCTGGCGGGAAATATTGCCGTCGCGCGTTAGGGTGATTATCTCCATTTCAGGGCACATCACGAGGAAAGTCATGTCGAAACGCACCTGGTCGTTGCCGGCGCCGGTAGAACCGTGGGCGATGGCATCCGCGCCTATCTCTTTCGCATATTTTGCTATAGCCATTCCCTGAAAGATGCGCTCCGACGACACTGAAATGGGGTAGGTGCCGCCCCGCAGCACGTTGCCATAGATCATGTACCTGAGACTCTTTTCGTAATAATCTGCCGTGACGTCCAGCGTCACATATTTTTTTGCGCCAAGTGCGTAGGCGTTTTTTTCGTTCTGTTGCAGTTGCTCGGCAGAAAAGCCCCCCGTACTTGCACAGGCTGCATATACTTCGTATCCCTTTTCCTTGGCGAGATACATTACGGTGTAGGAGGTGTCAAGACCTCCGCTGTAGGCTACCACTACTTTTTTCATTTTTCTCCGGGATGATGAATTGTAAGATGCTCTTTGGGATCGTAAAGCAGACCGGTGCAAAGGCACAGGCGGTATTCGTTACGTGTGAGAATATCGAAATTGCTGCATCCTTCGCAGCCTTTCCAGAATTCAGGGTCGTCGGTGAGTTCCCCGTAAGGGACCGGCCTGAAGCCGAATTCATAATTCATCTTCATCACGGCGGAGCCGGTCGTGAGAGAGAAAATCTTTGCGTCAGGGAAGCGCAAGCGCGACAAAATGAATGTCTGTTCCTTGATGCGTTTTGCGAGACCGTGCCCCCGGAACTTGCACGCGACTATAAGTCCGGAATTGGCCACGAAACTCTTTCCTCCCCAAGTCTCTATGTAAGAGAAACCCGCGAACTCTCCGTCTTCCGTCAGCGCTATCACGGCTTTCCCGGATTCTATCTTGGCACTGATGTATTCCGGGGTACGCCTGGCGAGCCCGAGTTTGTTTTCTTTGGCGGATTCTTCTATTTCCTTGCAGATACTGTCTGCATATACCAGGTGACTTTCGTCCGCCACAATAACATTGAATTCCATTTTTTGAACAGCTGTGGTTGTCGGGCCGGGTATATGGTATCCCTAATGGCAAGACAAACCGAGATTGTCAATTGCAATTATTAGGCGGAAATTCGCAAAAGGAGAGTATGTGGAATTTCCGAAGATATTTGGGAGGGTTCTACGCCTCCTATCTTCGGGTCCGTTCGCTGTTATGTGAATGTACGGACGTCATACATCTGCAAATAAAAGAAATAAAATCCTTATTTGCAAACTTTTCTGTGCCAGGTGAAAAACAGTACCAATGAGAGCAGGAAAGTGCCGCAGCCTATCCATGCGTTCCAAGAAGCGGGGAGGCGGAATCCTATCTTGTCGATGCAGATGAAGGTTACGGTGACCGCAGTCATGAATGCTGCGGGCAGCATCGTCATAAGGTACCATGCTCCTCCCTTGTGTTTTACGAGATAGACTGTTGCGGTCCAGAGGGCGAATACGGCCAGTGTCTGGTTC
>CAMNAD010000050.1 GCA_946530505.1 uncultured Bacteroidales bacterium | reverse complement strand
GCGCTTACGAATTCGCGCCTGTATTCCCCGGCGTTCAACAGGTTTCTGCATTCGATATACAGTTTTGCTTTGGCCAGGGAATAAGAGATCTCGGCCTTGGCCAGAAGGGGGTTCGAAACCGAGACTCCCGGTATTTCTTCTTTAAGCCAGAACGCAGTGCATTCGACAGATACTTTTTTGACAGGAGTAATATATACGGTATTGTCTGATGAAACCGAGCGGGAGTTGACGGACGTCACGCTGAAGGTCTTGTTTCTGCGGAACGCCCAGTTTGACTGCAAGGAAAGCCATTCGGCAGGCCGCAGCCTTATGCCCAGATCGGCCTGCAGGCCATCATCATCAATTCTCACCGGCATCCCCTGAAGATACTCTTCCCGCACTGAACCGGTGTACCCGAGTGCGCCCTTGATGACAAGGAGCCGCGCCCCGAAAAACTTTTCTGCACTGATTCTCAGACTCCTTGCCGTAAACGAAGCCGGCTGCGGAAGATATTCCAGGATGGATAGTTTTTCCGTCAATCTTGCCGAAATACTGCGGGCCGAAGCGCTTACCGAATACGATCCGCTCAAGGAGGCGAACAAGCGTAGAGGCAGATTCGTATAATTGACGGAAGCGTAGGTATACAATGCCTGTTTGCGGTTCAGGCTGTCTTGCGTACTCAGCGAACGGTAGTTTGTCATTACCGGAGCTGCCAGCAGCGAAGCCGGGCCAGACCTGGAGTCGTCGTAAGAACCGCCTGCACGAAATTCAAGGTCACGATATTTATATTTTGCACGTACCGACGGAGCAAATGCAGGATAAACTACATTGTCCGCCCCTCCGATTTCAAGAATGTACAGGGATGCGGGGAGGTCATAGTCGAAATGCACGGCCCCTAAATTGAACGCGCCGCCCAGTATGATATAAGGCCTGGCCGAGAACACATCGAGGGTGGATTCCGCCTGCACAGGTCCGTCCAGCGAAGCAGATCGACCGGTATACCCTATAGCTATCCCGGGGGAAATACTCAGTTGGTTCCTGTGCAGCTTGACTTTCAGCGAGGCGTGATTATCCGACAGGAAATCCCTGGACAGCAGATTCTGTTCGTAATCCGCCGTTCCGGAAGTATATACGGCGCTATGCTCGTTCCGAATGTATCTGGTGTCGCTTGAGAATCCTATGGCACGTTTGTCCCCTTGCCGGAATGTCGCCGAGAGCACATTTGATATCTTGATGGATGGAAGGTCGTACTTCTGATTGAACGAATCGTAGGTATCAAGGGCGTTTTCGTAAGCCCTGGACTGGCCGGAAATAGACAATTTATCGGAGAAGTAGGCCTTGCGCGTATTCTTCTCAATGCTTGCCCCAGTATTGAAATACAGTTTTCTATCTGCCGACGATGTCTTTTCCGAAATAACTATCGATGTGCCGTCCTGCAGTTGTACCTCATCACGTCTGCGTTGGTCATCACAGTCCTTTTCTCCTGCCAGGTGGGCAAAAACCCGGAATTGGGATTCCTTTCCAATCCTTCCGATATGATTCAGGGACGCTATTCCGGAAAGGTTGTCGAACCAATACTCCCGAGGGAGCGAAAGGAAGTTTTTCGAAGGGTTCAGTTCTGATGCAAAATCCGATTCAAATTCGGAGGGAGAAACACGGAATGCCCCGGTCCTGCCGAAATACTCCTGCTCCCTTATCTCCTTGCTTATTTCGTTTCCAATGTTGTTTCCTTTCAGCATAAACAGGCTTTGCGATTGTTTGCTGAAGCGGGACAGCATCCCCCTTGCATCAAAGAGCGGAAATACAGGAAGGCCAAGCATTGCATCCGCAGATAACAACCAAGAATTCACAACGCCGGACTTAAGGACTATGTTTACTGCACTTCTGTCGGTGTTCTGCAGCCCTTCGAGCGCCCGGACCGGCTGATGATTCTGATAAATCTCCACCTTTGCGACATCTTCTGCTTTAAGATTTTTGGTCACCACACCATAACGGTTACCCATCAGATCCAACCCCTCGATATAGAATTTGTTGATATAACGACCGTTATGGAGGATTCCCCCCGACTCAGAGACCGTAAGTTCCGGGATTTTTGCGAGCAGGTCCGCAAGAGCCTTTTCGCTGCCATCGGCAAAAACACCCGCGTAATAAGATAGCGTGTCGCCACGTTTTTCCGCAACCTGGCCGGTTTTTCGCGAACTTGCTATTTGCGTTATCTTTTCATCAAGTGATATCCGGTATTCAGTCGTTTTGGACGAGACCGGAATGGCCTTCGTCTCATATCCCATCATACTTGCCCTGATTGTCTGAACCTCCGTTCCTGACGGTACTTTAAGCTCAAAACAGCCTTGGGCATCAGTGAAAGCATAGACCATCTGTACCGAACCCGAAAGGCCGACAACGAACACCCCTGGAATCGGCGCTCCGCCTTCCTTTTCTACCACCACTCCTTTGATGTATTGCTGTGCGAAGGAAGGAAATGCGGCAAAGAAAAGCGGAAGCAACAGGAATATGTGCCACCTATTCCTCATTCCAGTAGTTCTGCGGTATTATGGGCAGGTATTGGTACCTGCCGCCGAGATCAACAGGCTCTCCAGTCTTGCTGTCAACCGCCCACTCCATTATCGTCCCAGTCATTTTGTTCTGGAACTCCTTGTCAGTCTGGAACTTGGTATATAGTTGCTCGCACTCTTTCAGGCTCCCGACAAAGCGGTGGCGGCATTTGAAGGTCCGCCAATAATTATCCAAAAAGTTCGAGCGGCTATTGTCGCCAAGAGGCTCTATGTACTGGTATTTAAAACGGACTTCATCCTTGGAGTCCCGGGCCTCTATCACAAGCCCAGGAAGGCCCCATAGCAGCCACGGCCCGAAGTTAATGGAGATGTCTTCCGTGAACCACGCCTCCCATTCGCGTCCCATAAACGAGGCCTTCGCCTTCTTGCACGGGTGTTCACGGATGTTCTTTATCTCTGCCGTGATCTCCCATTTCGGAGCAGCGAGCGGAGACTCGCCAATGAAGATGCATGGGACTGGGCAATAATACTGGTATAACTTGGCTGAACCCAAATCGATACGGGTAAAATCCCTGCCTCCACCGTGGATATCCAAGAGTTCGCCGTAGGCCTTATCGTCCGCAATATTCCCATTTTCATCGAATGCGATTGCGGACAGCGAATCCCGCTGAAAAGCTTTCTCACTGTAAAATATCGCCTTATCCCCAAACACATCCAGTACACGGTCTGGCTGCGTACGATATCCCTGAACCTTCGGTGCCGGATCATATACTTGCCGTATATACCCAATCCTCCAGCCGGTCTGCCCCACTGCCGGGCTGGCAAACACCAGTCCGGCAACGAGAACAAAAATGGTTAACACTCTTCTCATAATGTTCTCAAAGATAAACAGATTATTTTGATTCAGCAAAACTGCAAAAAAACCGCCCGCTCTTCAGCGAAGGCGGGCGAGGGGAACGAAACTTGCCATAGGATACCTTACTTCTTCATGTCGAAGCCGAGTTTGAGGCCGGTGACCTGGTCGGAGAGGCCTGCGATGGTGCTGAGGGTGGAGTTGTCCTTGCCGGCTCCGACAACCTTGATGGCCTTTTTGGCGAATTCAAGGAACTTACCTGCCTCGAAGAGCACCTGCGCGCCGCTGGTGGAGGCGGTGACGGTTCCGGTCATGGAAAGATAGTTGTAGACCTTCCCGAACTTCATCTTGAGCACCTTGTTCTCGTAGGTATAGGTGCCGCTGGCGATGGTCTTGGTGGAGCTTGCGATAGTAAAGGTATTGTCGCTGTTGAAGGAGATGGTGGCGACACCGGGGACGATGCCGACCTTCTTGAGATAACCGTCCATCTTGCTCTCGAGTTTCTCCTTGTATGCGCCTGCTGCGAGGGTTGTCAGGGTGTTTTCGGTCTCGATTGCAGATGCGACGCCGGCATAGGTCCAGGTGCCGGGAAGGCTCACGTTCACATTCTGGGAGATGACGGTTCCGAGTACGGATTCAAGGATGTTTCCGGCTGTGTTGGCAACGCTTCCTTCAGTATTCTTGTTTCCCCCGAAGATTCCGCCGAGCAGACCGCCGAGGCCGCTCTGGGCATTTGCAGCAGATGCAAGCATAAGCATCGCAGCGATGGTAGCAAAGATTTTTTTCATATACGCAAATGTTTGACAATTATTCATTTTCGTCTTCCTTCCAGCCCTGGGCGCGGAGTGGGAGTTCCACGCCTTCAGGGGTCACAAGCACGGTGCCGACCTCCTTTTGGGCGAGATGCCCGATGATGTCGAAGGTCTGGAAATCGTGGCGGAATTTATCGAGTTTCAATATGGGAACGACATAGAGAAGTTGATAATCTTCTCCTCCATTCATTGCCGCAGATACAGGGTCCAGGTCCAGTTTTCTCCCCAGTTCGAAAGAATTCCCTTCAAAGGGGATGCGGTCGGCGTAGACTTTGGCGCCGAAGCCGGTCTTGACGGCGATTCTCTTGACCGCGTCGGCCAGGCCGTCGGTTATCAGCACTCCCGCCGAGGGGATGATTTCCTCCTCTTCGAGTTTGCCGACGATTCCGGGGTCCAGTTCGGGTTTGAGATAGGCGCCTACCTGCATCCTGTACTGTTCGAGTTCCTTGTTGTCCCTGTCGCCTTTTTCGAAGCGCTCTAGCCCGCGCTCCATCACCCTCATTCCGAGGTAGGCGGCGCCAAGCCTCCCGCTGACGCAGAGAAGATCCTTGCTCTGCGGCTTGGGCCTGCGGACTTCGGTGAGTTTGAGGCGCTCGCCGCTGGCGGCAACGCTGATGCAGAGCCCGTTCCTGGATGGGCGCAGGTCGATGGATACATCTTTATAGCCGTGCTCTTTGGCGGCGGTGCTCACTCCAGTCCAGATTTCTTCGATCTGCGGATAGTCCAGCTTGGCGCTCACGCCCAGGACGACGGAAAGCGCAGAAGGGTGCCGAAGTTGGGAGTAAAGCTCGCCTGTTACGGCTGTAACGGCCTTATACCCAAGGTGTTTGAGTGGGAAGTAAATCAGGTTGAAATCCACTCCCTCCAGAAAGACCTTGTGCGCCGACGGCTCCGTCTGCTTGAACGGAGAGCCCTCATACAAACGTCTGAGGGCTTCCTTTTTTCCTATGTCTGCAAACGATGTCATTACAGATTCCGCAGCAGGTTGCTGAGCGAGACTTTCTTGTCGATCATGGCGCGGAGGTCTTCGATCTTGACGCGCTCCTGGGCCATAGAGTCGCGGTCGCGAACGGTGACGCAGCCGTCCTCGAGGCTCTGATGGTCGACGGTGATGCAGAACGGGGTGCCGATGGCATCCTGACGGCGGTAGCGCTTGCCTATGCTGTCCTTCTCTTCGTACTGGCAGTTGAAGTCGTATTTGAGTTCATCCATCACCTTCTGTGCGAGTTCGGGCAGGCCGTCCTTCTTTACGAGAGGCAGGACTGCGGCCTTGACGGGCGCGAGAGGAGCGGGGATGCTGAGCACCACGCGGCTCTCTCCGTTCTCGAGGGTTTCCTGCTTGAAGGAGTGGCTGAGCACGGTGAGGAACATGCGGTCGACGCCGATGGAGGTCTCCACGCAGTAGGGGACGTAGCTTTCGCCGGTCTCGGGATCGAAGTACTGAAGCTTCTTTCCGGAGAGTTTCTGGTGGTTGCCGAGGTCGAAGTCGGTGCGGCTGTGGATGCCTTCGAGTTCCTTGAATCCGAAGGGGAAGTTGAACTCGATGTCGGTTGCGGCATTTGCGTAGTGGGCGAGCTTCTCGTGATCGTGGAAGCGATAGTTCTCATCTCCCATTCCGAGGGCCCTGTGCCACTTCATGCGGGCTTCTTTCCACTTCTTGAACCATTCCATCTCGGTGCCGGGCTTGCAGAAGAATTCCATCTCCATCTGCTCGAATTCGCGCATGCGGAAGATGAACTGGCGGGCGACGACCTCGTTGCGGAAGGCCTTTCCGATCTGGGCGATGCCGAAAGGAATCTTCATGCGGCCGGTCTTCTGCACGTTGATGTAGTCAACGAATATGCCCTGGGCGGTCTCCGGACGGAGGTAGACGGTGTTTGCGCCTTCGCCGGTGGAACCGAACTGGGTGCTGAACATCAGGTTGAACTGGCGCACGTCGGTCCAGTTCTTGGTGCCGGAAATGGGGCAGACTATGCCGCAGTCGAGGATAATCTGCTTGTACTCAGCCAGGTCGTTCTCGTTTTCCGCCTTCACGTAGCGGTTGTGTACTTCCTCGTAGTGGGCTTTCTCGCGGAGGACGTTGGGGTTGGTTTCGCGGAATTTCGCCTCGTCGAAGGCCTCTCCGAAGCGCTTGCGGCCCTTTTCGACCTCCTTGTTGATTTTCTCCTCGATCTTTGCGAGATAGTCCTCGATGAGGACGTCGGCGCGGTAGCGCTTCTTGGAGTCGCGGTTGTCGATGAGGGGATCGTTGAAGGCTGCGACGTGCCCGGATGCTACCCAGGTGCTGGGATGCATGAAAATGGCGGCGTCTATGCCTACTATATTCTCGTTCAGGCGTACCATAGCCTGCCACCAGTAGTTCTTGATATTGTTCTTGAGTTCTACACCGAGCTGGCCGTAATCGTAGACGGCGGCGAGTCCGTCGTAGATTTCACTGGAGGGGAAGATGAAGCCGTACTCCTTGCAGTGGGCCACCAGAATCTTGAAAAGTTCGTCTTGTGTCATTTCGTTTTTATCTTAATCTTACAAATTTAATCATTTTTCATAACCTGCTCAAGCAGCGGCTTGATGAAAGGGCGGCTTTCTACCTGAGGATGAGGAATGGTGAGTTCCGGGGTATTCATCTGCACTTTGCCGTAGATAAGGATGTCTATGTCCACGATGCGGTTGTGGTAGATGCGGCTGCCGTCCTCTGCGTACTGCGGTTGGTCCGTGCGGCCCATCCTGCGCTCGATTTCCTTGCATAATGAAAGTATGGTTTCGGGGCGCTTGCGGGTGCTGTAGCGGGCGACGCAGTTCAGGAATTCCGGGCCGTCGAAGCCGAACGCTTCGGTGCTGACAATGTCCGAAAGGGCCTCGTAGCGGCCCAGGGCGCCATTGAGGAAACTAAGAGCCGACATTATGTTGGCTTTGCGTGCGCCGATGTTGCTGCCGAGAGCAAGGTAGAGTTTTGCCATTGTTTATTCGAATTCAGGATCCATTCCGAGGGCCACGCGCGCTTCGTCCGAAAGCATGCTCTGGTCCCATACAGGATCGAATGTTAGTTCTATCGTGCATTTGGTCACGCCAGGCGTGATTTCTACGTTATGCTGCACTTCCGCTATCACCTCGTCCGCCATGGGACAGTTGGGAGCGGTGAAAGTCATGATTATCGATACCTCGTGCGCCTTGTTGATGTTCAGTTCGTACACGAGTCCCAGGTCGTAGATGTTTACAGGAATCTCCGGATCGTAAACCTGCTTCAGGGCCAGGATAACCGCATCATACAGAGGCGCAAGTTCCTTGACATCTTCCGGAGTGAGTATTTCGCTGGTCTCAGGCATGCTTTTCCGCCTCCTTTCGGATGGTTTCAATCATTGAGGTGAGCCCGTTTGCACGGGTGGGAGAAAGGTTTTCCTTGAGTCCTATTTTCTCAACGAAATCGAAGCTGTCAGCATTGATTTCGGCGGGAGTTCTTCCATTGTAGACCTGGATCAGCAGAGATATGATGCCCTTTGTGATAATGGCGTCGCTGTCGGCTCGGAAAAACAGCTTTCCATCTTCGAACCTGGTATCCAGCCAAACTCTTGACTGGCAGCCTTTTATAAGGCGGTCATCGGTCTTGAGTTCCACGGGGAACACATCAAGATTCTTTCCCATCTCAATCAGGTATTCGTATTTGTCGAGCCATTCGTCGAACATCGAGAATTCATCGATTATGGCTGCTTTTGCTTCTTCTAAAGTGCTCATTTCAACATATTTATCGCTTTTTGCAGGCACTCTGCAAAATATTCGGCTTCTTCCAAGGTATTGTAGGGGGCGAAGGAAATGCGGAGCATACCCGTCACCCCGAATCTGTCCATGAGAGGTTCGGCGCACATCTGCCCGGAACGGGTGGCGATTCCCATCTTGTCGAGGATGAGTGCCAGATCTTCGTGATGCGCGCCGTTCACGGCGATGGAGAACAGGGGGATCTTCTTCGAAGGATCTTCCGGCCTGCCGAAAACCGTGATATCCGGATTGGAAGAGAAAAACCGGCCGAGATACTCGCAAATTGCCTTCGAATTATTTTCTATCTCCCTACTTCTCAACAACTTGCACATTTCTATCGCAGGTTTGAACGTAGGTACTCCGGAGAGGTTTTGTGTGCCTGCTTCGAAGCGACGGGGGATGGGCGCAAAAGTGGTTTTGTCCCAACCTACAGACTCTATCATTTCACCACCTCCCATATAGGGCGGAAGGTTCTCGAGCAGTTGCTTTTTTCCGTACAGGACTCCTGTTCCCGGAGCGGCGTACATCTTGTGTCCTGAAAAGGCGTAAAAGTCACAGTCGATGGACTTTACATCAGTCGCAAGATGAACGGCGCCCTGGGCTCCGTCTAAAAGGACCAAGGTCCCGTTGGCATGACAGATGCGGACTATCTCCTCGACCGGATTGACTATTCCCAGGACGTTTGAAATCTGGGCGACACAGCAGAGTTTTGTCCTTGATGTCAGCAGCCCGGGCAGTGCAGAAAGTTGCAATTCACCCCTGTCATCGACAGGTAAAACCTTGATTTTTAAGCCTTTACGCTCCGAGAGCATCTGCCAGGGGACGATGTTTGAATGATGCTCGCTTTCCGCAATCAAAATCTCGTCTCCCTCGGTGAAGAATGACGCTCTCTCCAACATTACCGCAAGCATGTTCACAGAATGAGTCGTGCCGGAGGTGAATATTATCTCCTCCGTCCCAGCTCCGATGAAAGCGGCAACGGCGGCCCTGGAAGATTCATATTCTTCGGTCGCGTCTACGGCGGTCTTATGAACGGCCCTGTGGATATTGGAGTTGTATCTGGTGCTCATTTCCTGCCATTTTTCCAGCACGGAAGCCGGACGCAGGGAAGTCGCTGCATTGTCGAGATAAACCAACCTGCGACCGTAAACCTCCTGCTTCAACTGAGGAAAAAGAGCCCTTATCTGATCAATATTCATATTCAGTAAATAGAAAAGCAAATTTAACAATTTTTAACTACTTTTGTGAAAGATAAGCGACATAAGTTATGATAGATTACATTTCCGGAAAAGTTGAAGAACTTAATCCCGCCCAGGTAGTGATAGACAACAACGGCATAGGATACCGGCTGGAGATATCTCTGCAGACCTATGCTTTGATCGAAGGCAAGACACAGGCGAAAATATATATCCAGACTCAGGTAAATACCAGGGATGGCAGCGAAGTCAGTTACGGCTTTGCCAACAAGGACGAACGGGCTTTATTCCAATTGATTAC
>CAMNAD010000049.1 GCA_946530505.1 uncultured Bacteroidales bacterium | reverse complement strand
TGCTCCTCCCTTGTGTTTTACGAGATAGACTGTTGCGGTCCAGAGGGCGAATACTGCCAGCGTCTGGTTCGCCCATCCGAAGTATCGCCAGATGATGTTGAAGCCGTCGGCGTTGGCGACGTTGAACCAAAGCAGGGCGGAAGCGGCGAGGAAGAGGGGAATGCCGACGATCAGGCGGTTGTGCACCGGTTTCTGGTCCATCTTGATGAAGTCGGCGATGATGAGGCGCGCGCTGCGGAAGGCCGTGTCGCCGCTGGTGATGGGCGCCGCAACCACTCCGAGAACGGCGAGAATCCCGCCGAGCAATCCAAGCCAGCTTTGCGATACCTTGGTGACTACCGTGGGCGCTGCGGCTGTAAGGTCCGAACCTACCTCGGCGGCTCCTCCGTCAAAGAAGAAATACGAAGAGACTGCGGCCCAGATCAGAGCTACCAGTCCTTCCGTAATCATCGAACCGTAAAATACCGGACGCCCCAGTTTCTCGTTCTTCAGGCAGCGGGCCATAAGCGGGCTCTGGGTTGCGTGGAAGCCGCTGATAGCGCCGCAGGCGATGGTGATGAACAGGCAGGGGAAGATGGGCTGGCCGTTGAGGCCTATCGAGGGACCGCGGTTCTGCAGACCGTCCCAGATTTCCGGCAGATGGGGCCATTTGATGAAAAGGCAGACCATCAGGGCGGCTGCCATGAACAGCAGTGCGAATGCGAAGAGGGGATAGACCTTGCCTATTATCTTGTCGATTGGCAGTAGGGTTGCGATTATATAATACAGGAAGATGATGCCTACCCAGAGCATTATGGCGCCGCGGGATCCGTCGCCTGCCATGTCGCCCAGAATCAGGGCGGGGCTGTAGACGAAAACCGTGCCTACCAGCAGCAGAAGTACGATGGAGAATACCAGCATCACTTTCTTAGTTCCTGCGCCCAGATAGGAGCCGACGAGTTCGGGCAGACCCGCTCCGTCGTGGCGGACGGAAAGCATCCCCACGAAATAGTCGTGCACGGCCCCTGCGAAGATGCATCCCAGCACTATCCACAGGTAGGAGGCCGGACCGAACTTGGCGCCCATGATCGCCCCGAAGATAGGCCCTGTCCCCGCAATGTTGAGGAACTGGATCATGAATACCTTCCAGGCCGGTAGGGGAACGTAGTCGACACCGTCGGCCTTGCTGACGGCAGGGGTGATACGCTTGGGATCGGGGGCGAATACTTTGTCTACGAATGCGCCGTAAATGGCATAGCCCGCAATCAGGGCGATGATGCAAAGCAGGAATGAAAGCATGGTTTTAGTTCTTCAGTCCTGCAAATTTAGTTATTTTACTGCAATTTTGAATAGTGGCAGAGCATGAGTTTGCCGTCGGCGTCCCGAAGGTGCATGCCGTTTCCTTTGCAGTATTTCCAGACCTTGCAGGAGGCACATTCGTCTTTGTGCATCCAGCTGCGGTCCCGGTAGGCCTGAAAACGGTTTTTCCAGACATCCATGAAGTCGTCGGTGTAGATGTTGCCCTGACGATAGTCCGCCCTGATGCTGGGGCAGGCGGAAATGCTTCCGTCCGCCAGGACGGATCCGACGGTAATGCCGGCCGAACATTGATAGAAATGGCTGCGGACGTCTCCTTCGTAATTGCCCAGGAAGCCTTCGCAGCCGTATTCGGCCATGATCCTGCCTTCTTTTCTGGTAGCCTTGATGAATTCCATCAGGCCTCTGAATTCTTCGGGGGAGAGCTGAAGTTCCGGATCCTGTGCGGCCCTGCCTGCGGGAAAGACCGTGAAAAGACGCCATTCTTTCAGCCCCAGACCGATAAGGTATTCTTTAAGTTCGTTCAGCTGGCCGAAGTTGCGTTTGTTGACGCAGGTTACCACATCGAAAGCGATCTCTCCGGAATCGATGACCATTTTGATGGCCGCAGCTGCTTTTTCAAAGGAGCCATTGCGCCCTCGCATCCAGTCGTGAGTCTCCCCGATGCCGTCCAGACTTATCGTCATTGCACGCAGTCCGCACTGCAAAAGCCGCCTATAGCGTTGGGGTGTAAGGGCGAGGCCGTTCGTAACCATTCCCCAGGGGAACTCTTTCTCGTAAATCATCCTCCCGCATTCTTCCAGGTCCGGACGGCAAAGAGGCTCTCCGCCGGTGATGTTTATCATCACCTTATGAGGGTCGGTTGCCGCCGCGACGGAATCCAGGACACGGGCGAAGTCTTCTTTCGGCATGTCTTTTACCGCCGAAATCTGTTTGCAGTCGCTGCCGCAGTGCCTGCAGGACAGGTTGCAACGGAGCGTGCATTCCCAGAACAACTGCCGGAGGGGGTGGTCTTCAAGCAGCCTTGTCCGGACAGAGTTGAAAATATCCAGAGCTATCCTGCGGCGGAGGGAGAGGGAACGGGACATCAGTCTTCCTTCTTTTCGGTCATGGTCGCGTCGGCGGTGACGAGGTAGTCGCCGGAGTCCCAGTTGCCGGAACCCTTCTTTATTCTTTTAACGTAGAAGTTGCTTTTTCCTAGGATGACGCTCTCGAATTCTCCACCGTTTTCTGTACCGTCGATATCTTCGAAGGTAATGACTGCGTCTTTCAATTCATCGGGCCAGGTATGTTTCAGGCGTTCCTTTGAATACTTGCCGTCGGAATCTGTGAACAGGGTGTCAGTGTAATAGCGGCCATATTCATCACTGTTTCTCGGATTCACTGTTACGCGTATGCCCTTCAGTGGCTTGCCGGACTGCGATTTTACCTCTCCGACTATTTTGAATTCGGCGTAAGGCTGCCCATATTCCTCCCTCGGCTCGATAATATCGTTGATACTGTCGCAAGAAGAAAACCCGAGAACTGTCATCAGGAATCCATACAGCGTCTTGAACAAGATATTGATTTTGTTTTTCATACTTATGCAATCCGACGAATGTCATAATCTTGCGTAAAGATGGAAATAATTTTTTATATTTGAAAGTTCAAGACGTGTATTATGGGTAAACTGTACGACGAACTTACGAAGGATTACCGCTTCAAGGAGGGACTGAAAACCTGCATAAACTGCGGCACCTGCACTGCAATCTGCCCCGCGGCGGAGTTCTACAAATACGATCCGCGAAAGATAGTGGATACCGTCCAGAGAAAGGACGAAGAGGGGATACTGGAGCTCCTCAAGAGCGAGACCATCTGGTATTGCGGGGAGTGCATGTCCTGCGTCACCCGCTGTCCGCGTAAGAACGGCGCCGGACTCGTTGTGATGGCGCTGCGGAATCTTTCCACCAAACTCGGTTATTTCACGGAATCGGAGAAGGGACGCCAGTTGTATCCGCTCACGAAAGTTCTCACGACCAACGTGCTTAAACTCGGCTACTGTGTTCATCCTTCCACTTATAAATACGAAGACCATCCCGAGTCCGGCCCCGTGTTTGAATGGGTGCTGAACAATCAGCAGGATGTATACGACCGCCTCGGGGCGAACTTCGGACGGCAGGGGACAGGCGCCCTCAGGGCCATACCTCAGGAAGATCTGGATGAACTCCAGGCCATTTTCGACGAAACCGGCGCTACCGAGCGCATAAATCTTGTGGAGGAGTGCTCGCGCAAAAAGGCGGAGGAGATGGGGATGAGCATGGAAGAATATACAAAATACACCTTCGAGCATTGCTCAAGGGGACATTTCAACAATGAGGAGGGCTCGCTATGATATATCAGGGCAAACAGAAAATATGGTCGGATTACCAGAAAGAGATTCCGGACGATCACTGGTTCTACGTACGGAGCTGCATCAGGCAGAGTTTCTTCCCTGCGTCGGAGCATTACTTCCTGAAGATATGCCGCGATATGCTGGGCAGGGACATCTATGAATCCGCCCACCACACCACCTGCGGAGGAATCGCCTATCATGCCGATACTATACCGCAGGAAACAGCCATGACCATAGTGGCGCGCCAGTTCGCGCTTATGACCGAAGCCGGATACAAGAATCTTGTGACTTCCTGCATCACCTCCTTCGGCAACTATACTGAGATTCTGGAAACCTGGCGCGAGTTTCCCGAACTGGAGGCCCGCATACGCGAGAAACTCTGGAAAGCTTGCCGGAGGGAATTCGAGAAACCCGAGTATGTGGCTCACGCCAGCGACCTTGTCTACAAGTTCCGCGAAGAGATAGCCGCGCGAGCCAAATACCAACTTGTGAACAAGGATACGGGCGAACCCCTGAGGGTGGTCGAGCATATAGGCTGCCACTATTCCAAGATGTTCCCTCACAAGGGCGTAGGCGGGGCGGAATATCCCTGCGTGCTGAGCGGAATGGCAGAGGCCTGGGGAGGAAAAGTGATAGACTATCCCGAGCGCAGGCATTGCTGCGGCTTCGGATTCCGTCAGTATCTGGTGAAGGCCAACCGCGGCTACTCCGTGTCGAACACGCACAAGAAGTTCGAGTCGATGGAGCCCTATCATCCTGACATGATCATCACCAACTGCCCGGGATGCCCCTTCTTCCTGGATCGCTGGCAGTATGTGATTTCCGAGATGGAAGGAAAGACCTACGGCAAGGACGGGCACGGCATCCCCGTGTTCACTTATGAAGAACTTGCCGGCATGGTGCTTGGCGTGGATCCGTGGGATCTCGGCCTGCAGGTGCATCAGGTAGGCCCCGAGCCTTTGCTCGACAAGATAGGCATACCCTATGATCCCTCTAAGAAATACCTCGGACTGAACGAAAAAGATCTTAAGAAACCGGGCCTTCCCACGGTCCTCAAATGCTGCTGAATATGAAAGAAATAGTACTTGTCGTCGGAGGCGGAATCGCCGGTTTGGAAACTGCCCGGGAGTTGAAGGAACTCGGGCTTTCACCCGTGATAGTGGAGAAGAGTTCTTCGCTGGGAGGGCATGTGGCACAATGGAACTGTCTGTTCCCCGATATGACCCCGGCGCGCAAGGTCCTGGAGCCATACGAGAGTGCACTGAAAGACGTCGAAATCCATCTCGAAACCGAAATAGCATCCATTAACAGGCTGCAGAAAGGATATTCCGTCGTCCTCAGCGATGGGGCCGCCGTTCCCTGCAAGGCGGTCGTGTTCGCCACCGGGTTCAAACTCTTCGAGGCGGAAAAGAAGGAGGAATACGGCTATGGAGTTTACGACCGTGTGATTACCAACCGCGACCTGGAGAACTGGTTCAATACCGGCAGCGACTCACGTGTGCCTGAAAAACCCTCTGCGATAGGATTCGTGCATTGCGTCGGCTCCAGGGATGTGAAGGCCGGCAATACCCAGTGCTCGAAGGTCTGCTGCATCACGGCCATCAAGCAGGCGATAGAAATGAAGGAAAAGTTCCCGAACGCAGAGATTTACTGCTTCTACATGGATCTCCGCCTGTTCGGCAAGAAGTACGAAGATTTCTACATAAACGCGCAAAAGGACTACGGAATCCATTTCATCCGCGGACGTGTCTCCGAGGTTTCGGAAACCATAGACGGCCGCGTGCTGGTAAAAGCGGAAGACACCCTTGTGGGCAAGCCCGTGAAGGTCAGGCTCGACCTGCTCGTGCTCATGGCCGGGATTGTATGCAACAAGGAGAATCAGCAATTGCTGCAGGCAGTATCCCTTCCTGTCGACGAGGACGGATTCTTCCGCAGCAAGGACAATATCGCTTCCATCACCGAATCCGACCGGGACGGAGTATTCTTCGCCGGCACGTGCACAGGCCCCAAGACCATCCCCGAGACTATTGCCGAAGCGCGCAGCGCCGCTTTGAATGTGTACAACTATCTTAAATCCCGCAGGTAATGGATTTCGGTTTCGGACTCAATCCCAGTTCGGCAATAGAACTGGACAAACAAGATTTAAGGCTGTACGATAAACTGTGCAGGATCGAGCCTACGGCCGCGACCTGCATTGCCTGCGGCAGTTGCAGCGCTACCTGCACCGCAGCCGGGTATTCAGGCATGAGCGTGCGCAAACTTCTGATAGACCTTCAGAGGGGGCGTAACCAGGAAGTCGAGCAGATGCTTTCGCATTGCATGCTCTGTGGAAAATGCACGATGGTCTGCCCCAGGGGCATCAATACGCGCATGGTGATTCTTACCGTGTGCCGTCTTTACGATAATGTGGAGGGCGTGCTATGATAGTAGATCGTTTCAGCAACGGATTCCATCCCTTCGTGCTGCCGTTCCTTATAGGAATGATTTTCGTGCTGGGCTACTGTGTCTATGGGATAATACGCATCCTGGTGCAACTTCCGCGTGATGACAGGCGCAAGTTCCTGATATCCCTTGTAACGCCCAAAACCGCTTGGAAGAATGTCAAGGATATCTTTCTCAACTGCCTGCTGCACGTCAAGTTATGGAAGCGCAACAAGGTGCTGGGCTACATGCACTCCAGCATTGCCTTCGGATGGTTCATGATCATCCTCCTCGGACATATAGAGGTGATGCTCTTCCTGCCCCACCGCATCCGGCTTTTCTACTATCCCATCTTCTTCAACTTCTTTGTTGCGGAAACGGAATCTACAATACAGGGAGCGGTACTCTTTTTCCTGATGGACCTGTTCCTGCTTGTCATACTCAGCGGAATAGTTCTGGCGATGATCAAGAGGGTGCGCTCGCGCTGGTTCGGCATGCGCCGTACAACACGCGCCAGCCTGCTGGATACCATCGGCCTGTACTCTCTGTGGGCCATTTTCCCGCTCCGCCTGCTCTGTGAGAGTTTTACCGCGCATATCAGCGGCGGCAGTTTCCTTACCCTTCCCATGAACTGGATTTTCCGCCAGTTCCTCGGGAACGAACTGAATTACCTGCCTACCTGGTGGGCGTACTCCATAGCGCTCGGCGTGTTCATGACGGTTCTTCCGTTCACGCGCTACATGCACATACCTGCCGAGATGATGCTGATCCCCATGCGCAATGCAGGTCTGCATATTCTTCATCCGCGCAAGGGCTTCGCACGTGTGCAGTTCTATTCCTGCCCCGGTTGCGGAGTGTGCATAGACGCCTGCCCCATGAGCGTGCGCAAGGAGAATCTCAAAGACTGCACTGTTTACCTGAACAGGCAGTTGAGGCGGGGGAACGAGAAACGCATAGAGGAGATCAGCGACAAGTGCCTGATGTGCGGAAAGTGCACCCAGGTCTGCCAGGTTGAGGTTGACGGCCCGCAGATGCGTCTCGCGCAGCGTTCCATGCGTTCATACGGCATCAACCAGCACTATTCGAAATTATCTGCCGAAGATCATCTGAACCGCATCGGAACGGCCAAGGTGCTGTATTTTGCAGGCTGCATGACGCATCTCACTCCCGGCATACGCAAGGCGGTAGGCTCCGTACTCGACAAGGCTGGTATCTCCTGGACCATGATGGATCCGGAGGGCGGCCTTTGCTGCGGACGCCCCATGATGCTGGCCGGTCGCAGGGAACAGGCCCGCGAGATGGCCCGTGTGAATCGGGAGATTATCAGGAATTCCGGCTGCGACATCCTCCTTCTGAGCTGTCCTATCTGCTACAAGATATTCAAGGATAAATACAATCTTTCCGGAATCTATGTTGTGCACCACAGCGTATTCTTCGATGAACTGATCCACTCCCAGCGGCTGCACGTCAGCAGGGACGAGGCTTTGAAACTCGCATACCACGACCCTTGCGAGCTGGGACGCGGATGCGGCATTTACGATGCTCCGCGCTCCGCAGTGTCGGCTGTGGGAACCTTGGTCGAAGCTGCGAAAAACCGCAATGAGAGCATCTGCTGCGGCGGTTCTCTGGGCAGCCTGTCGCTCAGCTTCGAAAAGCGCAAGGATATCACCGTTAATTCGCTCAACAATCTGAAAGCAGGCGATCCCGATATGATCGTTACCGCCTGCCCTCTGTGCCAGAGCACCTTCGGCAAGTATTCGGATATCCCGGTGAAGGATATCGCGCAGATCCTCGACTCTTCTATCCGAGAGCGCTGACGGCCATTTCTCCAAGTTCGGTCTTGGCCTTGATGTGGTCGAGAACCGAGCGGACGAAATCGTTGCTCTCGAAGTCTCCGCGAACCTGTTCAAAGTCGCTTTCCTTCTGTTCTTTGTCGCCGTCTGCGCCGAATCCTGTCTTGGATGCAAGGTTGAACTCCTTGCGGGCATCTTCGTAAATCATATTGTCCAGGCTGACCACGGCTTTCTTCCAAATCTCTATCAGCCGTATGGCATCTTCCCTGGTCATCTTGGAAGGATTTATGCCGTAGAGTTGCTGTATATGCTGGAACACCCAAGTCCATTCGTAGCTGTAGTAATTGTCCGCCATGCTCCGGAAGGCTTCGCGGATTTGGGAAAGGCTGATGATTTCTCCGCGTTCGATGCCGTTCATCAAGGCCGCAATCTCGCTTTTCGGGGCAATCAGGCCGCTGATATCCACCCATTCCCCGGAACCGACCGGGGTGTCCGGGCGGAGTTTTGCCTGGAGTCTTGCTTCGTTGAGTTCCCCGAAACTGCCGTCTGCTTCCTGCAGACGGGAGATAAGAGAGTTCCCCATAAACTTGTCGATGGCAATGCGGTAAAGCTCCATTCCGCGTTTCAGGGCGGAGTTGGTAATCTTCACGCTGTGGAAGGAGTAAACGTCCGAGAGTTCGCCGCTGGCGTAACGCAGGTTCTCCAGCGTCTGCAGGCCCTTTATCATCTTCTGGATGGTGAAGGGGGAGAGCAGGTTGTAGTTGATGAAGTCGTCCTTAACCGCTCCTGTGCGGGCGTCGCGCCTGGGCCATTTCTTTGCATCGCGTATGGTGCCCACGCTGCGCAGGTTGACTCCCGGAGCAAGGTATGAGGTTTCACCCTTCTCGATCAGATAGGAGAAGGGGAGGTTGGTGGTGTCGGAGTGGGTGACGTGCCGGCCCATTACGAGGGAGAACGCCCCGACGCGTGCAGGCCAGAGAATGTAGGAATCGGACGAAGTCTTGGCTCCGCGCTCGAGAGTGCCCTGATGTATGGGACCGAGTTTGTACATATGGTTGCTCTGGTTTGAGCCGGATCCTGCGTTCATGAAGGAAAACATACCAGCGATGAGCAAGGTGCTTTTGTGATGGGTTACGGTGTATGGTCCTGCGAATATTGCGCAGGCTTCTCCGTTCTCGCCCTGGCAGTTGCAGAAGAAGAGGGAGTCGCTGGCGGAATAGCCGTGGCCGAAACGGCAAGCCTGACCGACGAAGCAGCGGGTGAGTGTCGCGGCATCGGTCACCGAACTACCTCCGGAGACAATGAAATCTTCGCAGATGACGCTCTGTCCTATGGTGACGGGAGCGTCGACGCTGCTGTTGACTGAACCGTTGACAAGGAGGGAGGCACCGTTTATTCTTGCACATTCTCCTATTCGGACATTGCGGATTTCCGCCGTACCGGTGATGACCGTCCCTTTACCTATAGTCCCGCGCGAGGATCCGACTCCCTTTACATAGTCGCAGATGATAGCGTTCATCTTCTCCACGAAGGCCGGACGATGCCTGTAAAGGGCAATCATATATGCCTCGTGGGCGGAGAGCCCGTCGTGCATTATGACCTCGCGGCCGCCGGTTTCGTTGAGCACGGAAACTTTTACACCGTTGCCGAAACTGCTTTCGGAGTCTGTAAGTATCGTGCCTACATTGTCTATGAGTACACTGTCGGCGATGTCGTAGTTCGCAATATATCCACGCACCGAACGG